>JAGMCC010000188.1 GCA_023129355.1 Dehalococcoidia bacterium
TCCCCAAACCTGCCAGGGTGGCATAACATCCCCCTCAAAGACCTTATTCAGCGAGAATTCAACCTTCCCATCTACCTGGAGAATGATGCCACTGTCGCTGCATTAGGGGAGCACTGTTTTGGCGGCGGGGTGGGCATCGCCAATCTCATCTATGTGAGCGTAGGCACCGGGATCGGTGGTGGCATAATAATCGCGGACCAGCTTTACCACGGCGCATCAGGCAGCGCTGGCGAGATCGGGCACATGACCATCGATATCGATGGCCCTCGCTGCCCCTGTGGCAACACCGGCTGCTGGGAGACCCTCGCCTCCGGAACCGCCCTGACCAGGGAAGCGGTGAAGCGAATCGAGGCCGGCGCCTCAACCACCATCTTGAAGTTTGCGGAGGGGGACCCGGAAAAGGTCAGCGCGCAGAGCGTTTTTCTGGCTGCCCAGGATGGCGACCAACTAGCCGAGGAATTGATTTTACGTACCGGCTATTACCTGGGGGTAGGACTGGTCAACCTGGTCAATATCTTCAACCCCCAGCTCATCCTGATCGGGGGCGGCTTATCTCGGATGGGCCCGCTGCTTATCGAACCGGCCACTAAAGTGGTAAGGGAGCGCGCCTATGAGCTACCAGCCAGGGCAGTTCGTATAGAATTGGCCCGACTGGGGGCCGATGCCGGGGCCTTGGGGGCAGTAGCCATGGTGCTTAAATCTAGCTGAATCTAAGCTATGGCTCCCGATTGGCGCAATTCGGCGATGCCCTCCTTGGTGTAGCCCAGGTTTAGCAAAATCTCATCGGTATGCTGGCCCGGCTTGGGGGCGATGCTCCTCACCGCACCGGGGGTATCCGAGAGCTTGATGCCGATGCCCACCTGCTTAACCTTGCCCAGCGTGGGGTGGTCCATCTCCACCACCATCTTGCGGTGAACCATCTGAGGGTCTTCGAAAACCTCGTCCACAGTATACACCGGGGCCACGCAGACATCCTTTTGGCGCAGGAACTCGACCCACTCATCCCTGGTCTTGGTGCGGAAGATCTCACGGAACTCGACGCTAAGCTCATCCCACTTGGTCGTATCCCACTCGTAAGGAAGGAGGTCCTCGCGACCGAGCAATTCACATAGATTGGCATAGAACCAGGGCTCCAGGGCACCGATGCTCACATACTTACCATCTTTTGTTTCATAGATCCCATAGAAGGGCGAACCGCCGATGATGAGGAGGTCGCCCCGCGCGGGCACCCGCCCGGTGTCGAAGTATCCGGCAGCCTCGCCGTGCATCAGCGAAACTATGCCGTCAGTCATGGAACTGTCCACATGCTGTCCCCGTCCCGTGCGCTCACGGGCTATAAGCGCCATCGTTATCCCCAGGGCAGCCTGCATGCTCCCCCCTGAATAATCGCCGATCAGATTGAACGTCATTACGGGGGGGCCGCCGCGGGGTCCGATCATACTCTGGGCACCAGCCGTCGATAGGTAGTTGATGTCATGCCCGGGAAGCTGTGCATAGGGGCCATCCTGACCATAGCCGGTAATGGAACAGAGGATTATCCTTGGGTTTATCTCCCTGATAGTATCGTAATCCGCGCCCAGGCGTTTCAACACCCCGGGGCGGAACTCCTCGACAACGACATCGGCATCCTTAATAAGCTTATAAAATATCTGGCGCGCCTCATCCATCTTCAGGTTCAATACGATGCTGCGCTTGTTCCGCCCTTCGGCATTATAGGCCCGCCTCCTTTCCTCCACCTCGGGGTCCATCGCTTCGATCGGTTGGGCGGCGCGCCCGCCGCCGGCCTCGATCTTGATCACATCGGCCCCCATATCGGCCAGTAGCATGGTGCAGTAGGGCCCCGGTCCCAGCCGGGTAAGGTCGATGATCTTGATCCCTTCCAGCGCCATTGTCATATTCATCCCTCCTTATTTCGCCCATAATCCTAAGAACAGAAGTGAGGCGGATTTCAAGCGAGGCTAACCCAATACCCCCCTTACCGCCGCCACTATCCGGGGCAGCGCATCCCCTGCCTTTTCCACGATGGTAAAATCGTCGATACTGGAGAAGTAGCTCCCGGTGGCATTGACCTCGATCACCGTGGCGCCGGCCCTCTTGGCATAGCCGGGGAGAAGGGCAGCCGGGGTGACAACACCGGATGTGCCCACCGCCAGCATCACATCGCAGGCCTGAGCCGCACGCTCCGCCTGTGGGAAATCCTGGACCGGCTCGCCGAAATGCACCACGTCGAAACGGGTCAGCCCGCCACACTGGCACTTCGGCATCAGGCCAGCAAGCTCTAAGCTATCCTGCTGGTTAACCTCAGCCAGCCGTTGAGCCATTGCGGGCAGATCCTCACCCTTCTTCAGCATGAAGGTCCTACCGCAGGTCAGGCATCTCAGTCGGTAGAGATTCCCGTGGACCTCGATAATTGTCGTGTTTCCCGCCTCCCAGTGAAGATTGTCAATGTTCTGGGTGATCACTGAGTTGAGGATACCCATTCGCTCCAGCTCCGCCAGGGCTAGGTGTCCTGGATTGGGTCTGGCCCTCTCTAACGTGTCGACCA
>JAGMCC010000189.1 GCA_023129355.1 Dehalococcoidia bacterium
TGACAAAAGTATATACGATCTCGTCGAAAAAATATCAAATTATTCTATTTAGTTTACAATCTTACGAATGCCTGATAGAATCTACCGAAAACCACAGGCGGCGACTTGATCCCCAATAAAGGAGCGCTGGCCTCGATACTTACAAGATCGGCGACTTCACTGTCGAGCTGATCGGAATCAAGGAGTGAATAATCCAACTTGCAGAAAGGAGCGTAATGGCAGTTGATCAAGAAAAGGTGGTGAAGAAAGGAACCTGTCCGGTTTGTGGTGCCGCATGTTTCATCAAGGCGCATGTTACCAAGGGTAAGATCACAAAAGTCGAGCCTGACCGGGAGACTTTGATGGGCTGGCTGTGTGAGCGGGGAGTGAACGCGATTGACTACCATTATCACAAGCAACGCCTCAATTACCCGCTTAAAAGAACCGGCTCTAGAGGAGAGGCGAAGTGGGAGCGAATTAGCTGGGAACAGGCTATGGATGAGATTGCGGCCAAGCTGGACACCATTCGCGACCGCTACGGCCCGGAGGCGGTACTGGTCCTGGGAGGCTCTCCCCATGGCCCTGGCGATGCCGCAGCCTGGAAGTGGTGCAACCGATGGGGTACGCCGAACTTCTTTCACCTGGGGAAAAACTGTGGGGAGGCCGAGTTTCTCATGGAATGCGCCATGTACGGCTACGACACAACCGCTGGCTGGACAACGTTCTTAGACCCCAATAAAACCGGGGCGGTCATTATTTGGGGGGCGAATATGCACCAATCGGAGCCCAGGATTTGGATGGGGTACAGTATATCGAAGAAAATGGGGGTGAAGCTGATAGTAGTAGATCCCAGGCCGACGGAATGTACTAAAGAGGCGGATATCTGGCTCCAACTCCGGCCGGGGACCGATGGAGCCCTGGCATTGGGCATGTTGAACGTGATTATAAATGAAGGTATCTACGATCGGGAGTTTGTGGAGAAGTGGTGTCTGGGCTTTGAGGAGCTGAAGGCCCTGGTCCAGCGGTATCCGCCAGAAAAGGTTGCCCAAATCACAGGGGTTCCGGCCGAGCAGATTATTGAAGCGGCCAGGGTCTTTGCTAATGCGCCTGCGGGGGTCATTACTTGGGGCGTCGCCAGTTGCCACCTGGGTAACGGGGCAGGACTGAGCTCCGTGCTGGGCAAGTGCTGGCTGCGAGCCATAACCGGGAACCTGGATAAGGAAGGGGGCTGCCGGTTGAGCGACTACCCCGAGTACACCGCTTTGCTCGATGAGCTCAACTGGGACTATCAGATCAATCATCCCTTGAGAACGCGGGACAATGTGAGCGCAGATCGCTGGCCTCTCACTTCAGTAAAAGGCCTTGCCCTCTACAAGGAGGCTATGAAGAAGGTTTACCCCAAGGGATGGGGGGCACAGCAGTATTTCATCTATCCCGGTCCTTGGGCTGTATGGGAAGCCATCCTGAAGGGGAACCCCTATCCCATTAAGGCGGTATTTGATCAGGGAACCAATACCCTGTGCTCCACAGGCAACAGTAAGCATGCATATCAGGCCTTCAAGAGTGACAATCTTAAGCTGCATGTCTCTATGGATCACTTCCTTACTCCCACCGGGGCACTGGCAGACTACGTTTTACCAGCAACAGACGCCCTAGAGAGAGTTCACCTGACTCATATGTGGGGTGTTTTGGGAAATCAATGGTGCGCGCGAGAGGCTGCCGTTGAACCTGAACATGAGCGAAAGGACGACTATCAACTGTGGTGTGACCTCGGCAAGCGTCTGGGGCAGGCAGAATACTGGCCCGATACACTGGAGGGATGGCTTGACAGGATACTGGCCCCTGCCGGAATAAGCCTTCACGAATTCGCCAAAGGCCCGGGGTATGCCCCTTCTTCCAGATTTAAGAGATACGAGGAAACCGGGTTTGGCACCTTCTCCGGTAAAGTGGAGCTGGTCCCCAGCATCCTTACGCGCCTGGGGTATGACCCCCTCGAGGGATACCGGGAGCCTCCATGGAGCCCTGTTGCCACTCCAGACTTGGCCAAAGAGTATCCACTAATCTTGATCAGCGGCTCCAGGGTCCGCCCTTATCACCATTCCTCTCTCAGGCAGATTGCCAAGTTGAGGAAGAGGTATCCTGATCCGCTGTTGCAAATCAATCCGCAAACCGCTGCCGGGCTGGGTATCGCCGAAGGGGACACTGTTTACATTGAGACCCCCATGGGGAGAGTGAAGCAAAAAGCCCAGCTACTGGAAGGGATGCATCCCACCGTAGTACACGCCGACGGTTACTGGTGGTTCCCTGAAAAGCCAGAGGCAGAGCCGAGCCTGTTCGGCGTTTGGGAGTCGAACATCGACTCCATCGTTCCCGATGACCCCGAGGTTTGCGATTACGTAGGGAACAACTACTTCAGGGGGCTTCTGTGCCGGGTATACAAAGCGGAATAAAGCTCAGGCCAGAATTACATATATCACAGAGCATAATACGCATAAGGGAGGACAGACCATGACTGCAACATGCAGAGCAGTGGTTTTCAA
>JAGMCC010000019.1 GCA_023129355.1 Dehalococcoidia bacterium
GCTTCTGGCGGCGAAGGGCAAAGAGTAGGGGGTTGTATATCGTGGCTGAAGAACAGATGGAGCGTCGCCTTGAGGGCCTGGAACGAACGTTCAAGATAATTATGGTATTAGCCTTGGTGAGCCTGACCTGCAGTCTCGCTGCTCTCATGATAACTATCTTCGTGTTGCTTACCGATTAGTAGCTGCATCGATACCGACCAGGTAGTGAAAAAATGGCGGAGACAAGACCCGATTCCCTGATGGCTTACTGCGGTCTTGATTGCAGCAATTGCTTCGGCTACACCAAGACAATAAGCGAGGCGGCCAAGGGGCTGCGGCGCACGATGCGGGCGGAGAAGGTGAAGCAGGTGTGGCCCACGATCCCCTTCTTAGGGGACTACGATGCCTTCAAGAAAGATCTCGATGCCCTTGCCGGCCTCAGGTGCAGGGGGTGCCTCGAAGGGGGCGGCAACCCTTTTTGCAAGATACGAAAGTGTTGCTTGGAGCGGGGCTATCGTAGCTGCGCTCAGTGCGATGAGTTCGAGTCCTGTGAAAAGCTTGCCACCCTCGAGCCGGGCCACAAGGATGAGCACCTGAAAAACCTGAGGAGAATCCAGAAATCTATACCCTAAATTATTATGTAAGGGGGATGCCGTTTGTCACCGGAATTGGAGATGGTTCTGCGCCTCTTGCTGGCGGTGGGGCTGGCAGCGCTCATAGGATTGGAGCGGCAGCACGCTGGAAAACCAGCCGGGCTTCGCACTCACTTGCTGGTCTGTATCGGTGCTGCCCTGTTCACCATCGCCTCCATATACGGCTTTGGCGAGGGTGGTGACCCTGCCCGGGTAGCCGCCGGTATAGTCGCCGGAATTGGATTCCTGGGTGCCGGCGCAATCATAAGTACCAGAGAGGGAATCTTGGTCGGGCTTACCACTGCAGCCAGCATCTGGGCAGTTGCCGCTATAGGGCTTGCTGCTGGTGCCGGGCTATATATCCTGGCTCCCGTGGCCACTGCTGTGGTGCTTATCGTGCTGAGGCTACCCAAGAGAATAGGTGGAGAATGACAGGATCGACCATATCAGAAAAGATCCTAGCAGCCCATAGCGGAAAGGATAAGGTCAGCCCTGGCGAGTTTTTAAATGTCAGGGTTGACCTGGTTATGGCCAATGACATCACTGCCCCTATCGCCATCAGGGAGTTTGAGCGCATTGGCGTGAAAAGCGTCTTCGACCCAAAGAGGGTGGTGATGGTCCCCGACCACTTTGTTCCCAACAAGGACATCCCCTCTGCGGAGCAGGCGAAGCTTATGCGGGAGTTCGCCTGGGAGCAGGGAGTTATATATTTCGAGGTGGGCAGCGGCGGCATCGAGCATGTGCTCCTGCCGGAGAAGGGTCTGGTGCTGCCCGGCGAAGTGGTTGTGGGCGCCGATTCTCATACCTGCACCTATGGCGCGCTGGGGGCCTTCGCCACCGGGATGGGCTCCACAGACATCGCCTGCGCCATGGCCACCGGCGAGATATGGATGAAAGTCCCGCCGACGATAAAGCTTGTTTATCACGGCAGGGCAAAAAAGTGGGTCAGCGGCAAGGACCTCATCCTTTATACCATCGGCAACATCGGTGTTGATGGGGCGCTTTATGCCACGATGGAGTTTTGCGGCGAGGCCATCGATGCCCTTTCCATGGACAGCCGCTTTACCATGGCAAATATGGCCGTCGAGGCTGGCGCCAAGGCGGGAATCTTCAGGATCGATAACAAGACCCGGGCTTATCTCAAGGAGCGCGCCCGGCGTCCCTATCAGGCCTATGAGCCTGATGAGGATGCCCATTACGAAAAAATCATTGAGTATGATGTATCCCAGATAGAGCCTCAGGTGGCCTTCCCCCACCTGCCCTCGAACACAAAGCCGATAAGCGATGTGGGCGAGGTGAGGATCGACCAGGCGGTGATCGGCAGTTGCACCAACGGTCGCATCGATGACCTGCAAACGGCCGCCGATGTGCTGAAGTGGATGAAAGTTCACCCTGAGGTGAGATGCATCGTAATCCCCGGCTCTCAGGAGGTCTATCTTGAGGCGCTGCGCCGCGGTCTCATTGAAATTTTCGTCCGCGCGGGGGCAGTGGTGAGCCCTCCCACCTGTGGTCCCTGCCTCGGTGGGCATATGGGGGTGCTGGGTGATGGGGAACGGGCCATCTCCACCACCAACCGCAACTTCGTGGGCCGGATGGGGAGCCCTGATTCGGAGGTCTACCTCTCCAACCCGGCGATCGCCGCCGCCAGCGCCATACTGGGGAGGATCGGGAGCCCGGAGGAGATAGTGGGGTGACGGTGGGGAGTTCGAGAAAAGGCGTGGCCGGCAGGATTGCCGTTTTTATAGTGGGTCTGCTGGTTATTCTGGGCATTATAATAGTGTCAAAAGCGTTTTTCAGGGGCATGTTGACCGGGATAGCGCTCGCAGGCTGTGCCGTCACCATTTTTTGGATGATGAGGACTATGAGAAGGAAGCACTAAAGATGCAAGTGACTGAAATCTATAAAGAGACGATACCATTCGCTCTTATGAAATTGGTGCTAGGCGTGTTTATCGCTTGCACATTGTTGTTCCTTGGCCTGTTTGCTTATCAAGTTTTAGTAGGGCCAGTTGGTGATAATCCAGCTCTGGACTGGGTTTATTTGCTTATGTGTCTGTTGTTTGCTGGATTTACCGCTCTTATAAGGAACTTCAACAAGCTAGCCATTGAGATCACCACTCAATCGATCAATGTTGGCTTTGGAATTTTTAAGCGCGTCATACCCTGGGACAACATTAATAGCTGTTATTTAGACGATGCTTCGGCAATTGGTAGTTATGGAGGTTGGGGTATTCGCATGGCGAAGGTTAAAGGCAAGTGGAGGCTGGTATATAATGTCATTGGCTGCCCCACAGTCGTGCTGGAACTGGAGAAGGGTAGGTTCAGGGAGTTTGTATTTTCCACTAAAAACCCGGATGGGGTAATGGAGACAGCAAGGCAACAAATCCTGAAGTGATGGGTGGTTTCATTAGGAAGGCGTTTAGGTCGGACAGAGGGTAAAGTGGGATGAGAATGAAGATGAACGTGAAATTTAAGGAGTTAGTAGAACAGATGCCAGGATTGCTCCAAAGTTTGGGATCTCAGCCTTTTCGAACGAGGGATAATCTTGCTAGCATTTCAGAACGCGGTATCTATGTATTCTATGAGAATGATAGACCTCTCTATATCGGGCGATCCAACAGACTTAGGGGTCGGATTCAGGAGCATGCTCGGGAAAGTTCTGGACATAATAAGGCTACCTTTGCCTTCAATCTCGCTAAGGAGGCGCTGGAACTTACGTCTAATATTCCGCGGAAGGAGTTGGAGCGAGACCCCGGTTTCAAGATGGCTTTCGATGAAGCGAAGAAATGTGTTAGAGAGATGAAAATACGCGTTATACAAATTGAAGACCAAGTTACGCAGGCACTCTTTGAGATATACGCGGCTTTGGCATTAGACACCGCGTACAACGATTTTGGAACACATTAGCCAGAGGAGACCATACCTTGAACCTTAAAGGCAAAGTACATAAATACGGTGCTAATGTAGATACCGATGCTATCATCCCTGCTCGCTATCTCAATATCTCCGAGCCGGGGGAGCTGTCCAAGCACTGCATGGAGGGCATCGATGGCGAGTTCTTGAAACGGGTGAAGCCGGGCGACATCATCGTGGCTACCACCAACTTCGGCTGCGGCTCATCGCGGGAGCATGCCCCCATTGCCATCAAGGCAGCGGGCATATCCTGCGTTATCGCTCAGAGCTTCGCCCGCATCTTCTTCCGCAACGCCATTAACATCGGCCTGCCCCTTCTTGAGTGCGCCCAGGCGAACGAGATCGAGCAGGACGACGAGCTTGAGGTGGCGCTGGAAAATGGCGAGATTAGTGACATTACCAGGAACAAGGTGTTTAAGGCGGAGCCCTACCCCGATTTCATGCTCCAGCTCATTTCAACGGGGGGACTCATCGAATATACCAGGAAGAACATAGAGGCGAGGGGGTCTCAGTGAGATTCAACATCGTAATACTTCCCGGCGATGGCGTCGGCCCTGAGGTCGCTGCCGAGGGGGTCAAGGTTCTTGAGGCGGTGGGCGCAAGATTCGGGCATTTTTTCGAACTGGAATATTGCCCTATTGGGGGAGTCGCCATAGATCAATTTGGGGTCGCTCTGCCTAAAAAGACGCTCAGGAAGTGCGAAAAAAGCGACGCCGTGCTCATGGGGGCGGTTGGTGGCCCCAAGTGGGATGACCCGACGGCAAAGGTTCGGCCGGAAGACGGGCTTCTCGGCCTACGCAAGGGGCTGAAGCTCTTTGCCAACCTGCGCCCGGTCAAAGTCCTCCCCATGCTCATAGATTCCACCACCCTAAAGCCAGCCATCATCAGAGGCGTTGACCTCATGATTGTTCGAGAGCTTACCGGAGGGATTTACTTCGGCAGGCCCAAAAAGCAGTGGCAGACAGCGGCGGGGCGAAAAGCGGTGGATAGCATGCTCTATTCGGAGCGAGAGATCGAGCGCATCCTCAGGGTTGGCTTTGAGCTAGCGCGTAGCCGGCGTAAAAAGCTGGTCTCGGTGGATAAGGCCAATGTTCTGGAATCGTCCCGCCTGTGGCGGCAGCTCGCCATCGAGCTCTCCAAGGGCTACCCCGATGTGGAGCTTCAGCATATGCTGATCGATGCCTGCGCCATGAGGCTCATTCAGCGCCCCGCCGATTTCGATGTCATCGTCACCGGTAACATGTTTGGCGACATCCTCACCGACGAAGCCTCCATGCTCGCCGGCTCGATGGGGATGCTTCCCTCGGCGAGCCTCGCCGGGGTGCCCAGGGCTGGCGAGAGGACCTTTGGCATGTATGAGCCGATTCATGGCAGCGCGCCGCGAAGGGCAGGGCAGAACATTGCCAACCCCATCGCTCAGATCATGAGTGTCGCCATGATGCTCCGCTACTCGCTGGGGCTGGTTAAGGGGGCGAATGCGGTTGAAAAAGCGGTAAGCCATGTCTTAGAGGAGGGCTACCGAACCTATGATATAATGGAGGAAGGCAAAACCCAGGTGGGGACGCGGGAGATGGGGGACAGGGTAGCGGATAGGGTGAGTTAAGGGCAGGTAGTGTTGACCCAGGTCCAGCTTTATGACACCACACTTCGCGATGGGGCGCAGCGTGAGGGCATATCCTTCACCGTGGAGGACAAGCTCCGTATCGCCAAAAAGCTCGATGAGCTGGGCATCCACTTTATCGAGGGTGGCTGGCCGGGCTCAAACCCCAAGGACGAGGAGTTTTTCACCAAGGCGCCGAGCCTGGCCCTCTCCCATGCCCTCTTAGTCGCCTTTGGCAGCACGCGGCATCCCAAAGCGAAAGCGGAAAAAGACCCCAACCTTCATGCCCTGCTCGATGCCAAAACAGAGGTGGTAACGATAGTGGGCAAGAGCTGGGATATACATGTCACCCAGGTTTTGGAGACCACTTTGGAGCAGAACCTGCGCATGATTGCCGACTCCATAAGCTACCTCAAATCCCAGGGGAGAAGGGTCTTCTTCGATGCGGAGCACTTTTTCGATGGCTATAAGGCGAATGCTCCTTATGCCCTCGAGAGCCTGAAAGCCGCTGCTGAAGCGGGTGCTGAATGCCTCATCCTCTGCGATACCAACGGTGGGGCGATGACCGGTGATGTAGCTGCTGCCTTCGGTGCTGCCAGAAAAGTGACCGGCACCCCGCTTGGTGTCCACACTCATAACGACGCCGAGCTTGCCGTGGCCAATACCCTGACCGCGGTCCAGGCCGGTGCCACTCAGGTTCAAGGCACCATCAACGGTTATGGAGAGCGCTGCGGCAATGCCAACCTATGCTCTGTCATACCTGCGCTGAAGCTTAAGATGGACATCGATTGCATCAGCGATGAGCAACTCGCCAGGCTGAGCGAGGTCGCTCACTATGTGAGCGAGGTCGCTAATATGACCCTCGATACCCACCTTCCTTATGTGGGAGCCAGCGCTTTCGCCCATAAGGGCGGCCTCCATGTGGCTGCCATGATGAAGTGGGAGAAAAGCTATCATCATATCGAGCCCGATCTGGTAGGCAACCAATGGCGAACACTGGTATCCGAGCTTTCGGGAAAGGGGGGTATTATCCGTAAAGCTCGGGAACAGGGCTTGGAGCTTATCTCTCAGGGTGAACAGGCGCGGGACATACTGGAACACGTCAAGACTATGGAGAGCCGCGGCTTCCAGTATGAGGATGCCGAAGCCTCCTTCGAGCTGCTCGTCCGCCGCGCGCAGCCGGACTATAAGCCTCCCTTCGAGCTAATCGATTTCATGGTGGTGGTGGAGAAAAGGCGCCGCCCTTCAGTGACGGAGAGCGACGAGGAGCTCTTATCCGAGGCCACGGTAAAGATAAAGGTTGGTGGCGATGTGATCCATACCGCCGCCGAGGGAAATGGCCCGGTTGATGCCCTGGATGCCGCGATGCGTAAATCGCTCGTGGTGTTCTATCCTAGACTTGAGGCGGTGCGCCTGGTGGACTATAAAGTGCGCGTCATAGAGGGGACTGGGGGCACAGGGGCCCGGGTCAGGGTGCTTATTGAATCGAGCGATGGGGAGCAGGAGTGGCGGACGGTTGGAAGCTCCAGCAATATTATCGAAGCCAGCTGGCTGGCGCTTGCCGATAGCCTGGAGTACTGGCTGCTGAAAAAGGGCGCCACACCGCTGTAGGTATAGCATAGGGATTAAACTAGACGGTATCGCTCGATTGTAGTTGATATTTGATATAAAGAGGCTTTTATCGGTAGTGGGTCAATTTGAACTTTGACTAAAACCCTTTTACACCCCCCTTTACAAACCCCTTGACAAATGGTATCAATAGTGGTATCATAAGTGATGTCACACAAGTAAGACAAGTAAGCAAGATGGGTTCCATAGAAGAATTAGTTAAACAGATAATAGGGAACCCCAGAAATGTTAGATTTGTTGACATTTGTAAAGTCTGTGAGTGTTACTTTGGTAAAGCCCGCCAAGGCAGTAGTAGCCACAGAATTTACAAAACTCCGTGGCAAGGCGACCCAAGAGTCAACATACAAAATGATAAAGGTAAGGCAAAGGAATATCAGGTTAGACAGGTGTTAAAAGCGATAGCAAGACTGGAGGAAAAACATGGCAATGGCAAATGACTACTATGCATATCGGGTTCTTTGGTCTAATGGGGACAAGGAATATGTTGGTCTGTGTGCGGAGTTTCCTAGCCTGAGCTGGCTGGCTGAAACTCAGGAGGAAGCGTTTCTAGGTATACGTGATGTTGTGGAGGAAGTTGTTTCAGATATGCAGGCCAATGATGAACCTATCCCTGAACCACTTGCAATGAGGCTTTATTCAGGCCATATCATGGTTCGAGTCCCTCCAGAGGTGCATAAAAATCTCGCTATACAAGCAGCAGAATACAACATCAGTCTCAATCGGCTTGTCAATGCTAGATTGACCACACCGTGACACGGTGGTGGCTCATTTCTGAATTAACAAGTAAGGCATTGGCATTAACTACAACTGAGCGGTACCAACTAGTCTGTTTCTGCTACTTACCGCTCTCGAGAAAGGGCGAAAAAATCAGCTCGATTTGCCCAGGGGGATTATGTAGAGGGGCTTAATTTCCTTGGCAAGGCCCATCACCGCACTCACCTGTTCATCATCGAAGGCCCCCACCATCACCGTTGCCAGGCCGAGCGCCACTGCCTGGAGGCTGACGTTCTGTCCCACATGCCCCAAATCCATGTGCACATACCTCTCGCCCCTCGGGCCATAGTACATGCAGGTTCGCTCGTAAATGGCGCAGATCACAATGTCCACCGGCGCCTGGGCTATAAATTCCTGATCTCGGGCGGCAATGGCTAGCTCCCTCCTTTGGTCTCCCCCTTTATAAAGGTTCAGGGAGTGCTTGGTTACATCATAATGATACATCCCTGGCTCAAGACCCTCTGCACCATCCCTGCCAATAAGAACAAAGACCTCCAGGGGATATGTAGCGCCGGCGCTGGGTGCGGCCCTGAGTCCTCGGGCATCGGTGAGCCCCTGGGCGGCCCATAATACCTGGGAGAGTTGGGAAAGGGATAAGGGTTCCCCCTTATATTCCCTTACCGACCTTCTTCTAGCGATGGTCTCCTCGAGGGACATTTCCCCCCGTTCCCTTGGGGGAGGGAGTTTAACCTCTGGCCCCACTTTGTCACGGTGCAATATGATTACCTCCCAATGAGTTTGGCGCTGGCCTCGGTGGTGACTATGCGATAGACCTCCTGGAGCGCAAGGTCATGCTCCCGGGCGAGACGCTGGCAATCCTCAAACTCAGGGGATAGGCCGACCACTTCTCCGTGAAAGCGCTTCACCTTCACCCCCACCATTCCCAGGCTGGAATCGAACTGGACTACCTCCCGTGCAGCGTGGTGGCGCTTCACCTGCTGCACCCGCAGGCCCAGGGTGGAGGTCTCCCGAAGGAGCGTCTCCACAACCATCCCCTCGGCTTCGGGTGGGGCGAGGGCGCTGAGCATCACCGCAGGGCGGTTTTTCTTCATCTGAATTGGGGTGAACCATACATCCAGAGCACCCCGCTCAAAGAGGCGCTCCATTATATAGCCATAAAGCTCGGGGCTCATGTCGTCGATGTTAGTCTCCAGGAGCAGGAGTTTTCGCTCTTCCCCTTTCACTTCTCCTACCCCTCGCTCCTCCTCTATCATTTCACCCAGCCAGAGGGGCAGCACGTTAGGGATGGCGGCGAGTTCGCGCGCCCCGACGCCATAGCCAATGCACTGGAGGGATAGGGTGGGGCGCTCAAATGAGGCCAGTGTGGTAACGATAGCTGCTCCGGTGGGGGTAACCAGCTCCATATCGCGGTAAGGTGTTGCTCTGATCGGGGCACCCGATGAAGCGATCAGCTCCAGAGTTGCGGGCGATGGAACGGGGATGGTGCCATGCTGGGTCTCGACCATGCCGCTTCCTGAGGGCAAGGGGGAGCAAAAGAGGGCCTCGATCCCTAGAAGCTCAAGCCCAATGGCCGTACCGACTATATCGACGATGGCATCGGTGGCCCCCACCTCGTGAAAGTGAACCTCCGCTACCGGGAGGCGATGAACTTTCGCCTCCGCTTCGGCGAGGCGCTCGAAGATGCGGGCGCTCCGTTCTTTAACCCGCTGGGTGAGACCGCTTCTTTCGATCAGATCGAGGACATCCTCTAGACTGCGCTGTTCTGAGGCGCTCCCCTCGGAAAAAACCGTTGCCTGGGTTCCGGTGATAACCCCCCGCCTCGATGGCTGGGCGGATAATCGGTAGCCGGTTAAGGGGAGCTTGGCGAGCTCTGCACTCAAGAGGTCGAGGGAGAGCCCGCAATCCAGGAGAGCCCCTAATATCATGTCCCCGCTCAGGCCGGAGAAACAATCGAGATAGCCGACTTTCAACATGCGCTCCTTTTTCGCCCTTTTCGGGATGTGTCTTTACTTCCGATTGTGTGTCTTACAAGGTCAGGGAGGCTCTATCAAGATGTGAGCCCTTTTTGCCCGCTGGGAGATGGCCTGTGATGTCCGGGGTGATATAGGTATAACCCAGGTCACGAAGCTCCGCCAGAGCCCTCCCATCGAGGATTTCATGGTGTAGGGATGCCACGTAGGCATTATCGACACCTCCAGGGTAGGCGACGAGCAACGATCCAAGCTCCTTAAGCAGTGACTTGAGTTGTACCAGCTTTGTCTCCACCTTTTCGTCCTTCCTTTACCCGGTTTTTTCCCCAGCCCTAATGCTTACCGATCAGTGTGAGACTGTTTAGCTTTAAATAGTGCCACCCTTAAAGCTTCCCTTACCGACGCCGCGCTGATGAGCTCGATCCCCTGGGGAGCACTGAGATTCGTGGTACTGGGGAGGAGGCAGCGCTTGAATCCCAGCTTCGCCGACTCGCTAAGCCTCCTCTCCAGATGGGGCACTGCCCTCAGCTCGCCGGAGAGTCCCAGCTCGCCGATGGCCACCAGACGTGGGTCGATGGCGGCACCACGAAGGCTGGAGGCGATGGCCAGGGCGATGCCCAGGTCAGCGGCAGGTTCATTCACCTTGAGCCCGCCAGCAACATTGACTATAATATCTTGACTCCCCAGGGCGAGCCCCGCCCGCTTGGTGAGGACCGCAGTAATTAAGAGAAGGCGATTGAAGTCGATGCCATTGGCGGTGCGTCGGGGGAAGCCGAAGCTGGTGGTGCTGGTGAGCGCCTGAATCTCCACCAGGAGTGGCCTGGTCCCCTCCAGTGTGGGTACCACAGCGGAACCCACTGCCTCTTTTGCCCGCTGAGACAGGAAGGCCTCGGATGGGTTAGCCACCTCCACCAGACCCTGACTTCTCATCTCAAAGATGCCCACCTCATTGGTGGAGCCGAAGCGATTCTTCACACCTCTAAGTAGCCTGTAGGCGCTGAAGGGCTCGCCCTCAAGATAGAGCACCACATCGACGATGTGCTCCAGCGCGCGGGGACCGGCGATGGCGCCGTCCTTGGTCACATGACCGGAGATTAGCATGGGAATATTGGCGGCCTTTGACCATTGCATCAATCTCAGGGTGCCCTCGCGGATTTGCCCCACACTCCCCGGTGCCGTGCCCAGCCCATCGAGGTAAACCGTTTGAATAGAATCGATGACCACCAGATCAGGGGATGCCCCCGCGAGGTGCTCCAGGATGCTCTCCAGGTTTGTCTCGACGAGGATGAAAAGCCGCTCGCCGCCCAGCCCCAGGCGCTTCGCCCGCAGCCTTATCTGCCCGAGCGATTCCTCGCCGGTGATATAGAGCACAGTTCCGCCATCCTGAGCCACCACAGCGGAGACCTGAAGCAGGAGAGTCGATTTGCCGATCCCCGGGTCGCCGCCGATGAGCACCAGTGAACCGGGAACGATCCCCCCTCCAAGAACTCGATTGAACTCCTCCAGGGAGAGAGCGAGCCGGGGGGTCTCCTCATCGGAGACTCGCGATAGCTCCTGAGGGGTACTTAAAGGGAGGCGGGAGTGGCTGGGGCGGCTGGTTGGGGCCCGCATCGTTTCCACAAAGGTATTCCACCCCTCGCAATCGGGACAGCGACCGAGCCACTTTATGCTTTCCCTGCCGCACTGCTGGCAAACGAATTTTCGCTCTTTTCGCCCTTTATTCAAGGTGGCTCCTCTCACTCTGTTACATTAGCCATACAGACTCGCATCGCTCATGAACGAGAAATTTCGCCCTTTATCCACGATTGTCCCTCTGAAGTATTATACATTAGTCAATAGGGTGTCTCAATGGAGTGTGCCCGTCCAGGTGGTGGGTGACGCATCACCACTTGCCCATTGTCTCTGTCATTGCCACGAAAATAAAGCGACATTGTCTCTAATTGCTACGAAAATGGAGTCTAGTCCGTTCGCCCTGAGCATGTCGAAGGGCCGTTCATAGTTCGACAGGCTCACCACGAACGGACAGGCCTGTCCTGAGTTAGCCGAAGGGCTCACCACGAACCGCGTTAGATACGTCAATTCCCACGTTTGGCGTGTTGCCAACCATCGACAGGAGTCCGCAGCGAAAAAAGCTTTTTCATTCTCAGTGGTGCCTATTTCAATAGGCATGTTTGATTGCAAGTGGTAGGTTGCTTCCTGTCTATGAGCTTGCTTCCCTCGATTTAGGGTCTCGGTTTATGGGTAGGTTGGAGC
>JAGMCC010000190.1 GCA_023129355.1 Dehalococcoidia bacterium
CGTAGGCATCGCCATTTATGGTGCAACCGATCCTCCCTACTGCCTGGGCCAGGAGCAGCGCCGGAGCAACGGCATCGGCTAGACGCCCCACCTGTAGATGGGTTATCTTGGCGTATATGAAAACGGCCAGCGTTCCCCCCAGGATCGCCCCGAGAATGGATAACCCGCTAAAGAATTGGGTAAATATCTGCGCGGGGTGGCTAATATAAGTGCTCCCCAGGTAGTCTATGACGTGGAACAGCCTGGCCCCGATAATACCGCCAATTATTGCCCAGGGCGCAGCACCATAGATAACCTCCCTCTTGATCCCCGCTCCTTTAGCAAACCACAGGGATGCTCCGACCCCTACGAGGACAGCGAGGACCACCATTATCCCGTGCCAGCCTATCTCGAAGGAGCCTATGTTGAAGAGGAGGGGGTCTATACCTATTTCAATTGACATCTTCCAGCATTCTACGGTGGTGTTATTACTCATGTCAAGGAATTGTGCCGTCCACATGCACATCAACCCCTCTCCGTTTTAATGCAAGTAAAAGCCCCGGCGGGGGGAGAAATTTACTACCCGAAGTGTCACCCATCTATCTGTGAGGAATCAGGGAAAGGTCGCGCCGATTTCTAATGCATTTTTAGCAGCATTATGTTAAAATGGTTTAATTCCAGGTTGATGCAAGGAGATAGGGATGGGAGAGGAAATCAAGAGCTTTTTGAATCATCTCTCAGTAGAGAGAGGCTTCTCCGATAATACCATCTATGCTTACAGAAATGACCTTAATCAGCTTGCCAGTTTCGTGGCAGAAACGACCAGGTACCAGGGCGACAACCCTGAGTGGTCTACCGTCGATCGAAATATTCTCATCAGTTACATACTCGATCTAAAGGAGAGAAACTATGCCTCGGCTACCGTGGCTCGCAAGGTTGCTGCGGTAAAATCCTTTTTCGGCTTCATGGTTGCTGATGGTATCCTCAGCAGCGACCCCACGGAGAACCTTAGCTCGCCGAAGGTGGGCAAATCCTTGCCCAAGCCCCTCTCCGCTGCTGAGGTGGAAGCGCTGCTGGCAGAGCCGGCTAAAGATTCCACACCCGAGGCAAAACGGGATGTGGCGATGATTGAACTGCTTTACGCTGCTGGCATGAGGGTATCGGAGCTTGTCTCACTGAATACGGGGAATGTGAACCTGGAGGCGGGCTTTGTGCGCTGCCTGGGAAAGGGGGCCAAGGAGCGGATAATTCCCATTCACCAGCAGGCAGTAAAGGCCGTCGATGAATATATGGTGGCGGCTCGTCCCAGGCTGCTGCGTGGTGAAGAAGAGGAGGCCTTATTCTTGAATCGCAGAGGAGAGCGCCTTACCAGGCAGGGCTTTTGGCTTATCCTGAAGGCCCATGCTAAAGCGGCGGGCATAAAGAGAGCGGTTACCCCCCATACCCTGCGCCATAGCTTTGCCACTCATATCTTGAGCGGCGGAGCCGACCTGAGGGCGGTTCAGGAGCTACTGGGGCATGCCAATATCTCTTCGACGCAGATTTATACGCACCTTACCAGCGAGCACGTACGCCAGGCTTATGAAAAGGCACACCCCAGAGCTTGAGACTAATACGTGACTTAGACTGAGGCATAAGATATAAAAGGGAAAGCAGCAGGCTTTTATATGTTGCAACCGAAAAGGGCAAAAGGGTGAAAACGGAGGTCGTCTCGGGGAAGTTGATTGGTGTAAGAGATGGGCCGGTCATTGTTATTGAGGTAATGGGGCAAGAAAAGAAGTTCCCGTTGGACTGTGAGGTGAGCATAGAGTGGGCGTTCTCTCGTATGAATACAATGGTTATTTGCGTCATGGAAGATGGCAGGGTTACCAAGGTGGAGTAAAAGATGGCTAAGAAATCCCATCGCGTCGCCTCGAGACAGGCGGCGGTCCGCAAGGAGAGAAAGCGGAAGAAGAGGTCGCAGGTCTCCCAGAGGTACCCCATGCCTGCTGGAGTTCCCGCTGCGCCCTCAACCGAGGCCACTCCTGAGCCTGCCACCGCGCCCTCAACTGTGGCCACTGAGCCTTCCACTGCCCCTTCGGTGACCAGGCCTGCTTCAACGCGACAGGCGGTCCCCCGCTATCAATATGTTATCGCAGATTTGCGGAAGATCGCACTGATCGCCGGGGCCATGCTTGTTATCCTCATCGTGCTCGCCTTTGTGCTGGGATAGGACGCTATGGAAGCGAGGCGCTTCGAGGAGCAGCTAAAGGCATTGCCCCGAAAGCCGGGCGTTTATCTCTTTAGAGAAACCTCGGGCAATGTGCTTTATGTGGGGAAGGCCGCCAATCTCCATAATCGGGTAAGAAGCTATTTTGGCGTTCCTGAAACGCTTTCCCCAAAGCTGCGGAGGATGGTGGCTCGGGTGAGCGACTTCGAATTCCTGGTTACTGATTCGGATCAGGAGGCGCTCATCCTGGAGTGTAACCTGATTAAGAAGCACCGACCCCGCTACAATGTGCGCCTCAAGGACGATAAGACCTACCCCTACCT
>JAGMCC010000191.1 GCA_023129355.1 Dehalococcoidia bacterium
CAGATTTTTATTTACGATGCCCACCCCGGCGGCATCGGCATTGCCGAGAAGGGCTTCGAACTAATTGAGGAGCTCTGGCAGGCAACGCTTAAAGCGATCTCAGAGTGCCCCTGTGAGAGCGGCTGCCCCAGTTGCATCCAATCGCCCAAGTGTGGCAACAACAACGAGCCCCTGGATAAGAGGGCAGCACAGCTCATCCTCGAAGCCCTGCTGGGACGAAGCATCCCCACAACGTGACCACACTTATAAGCTCGCAAAGTAAAAGCCCTAATCTTCAGCCAATTATATTTGGTATTGGAGAAAGTACAGCCTTATGCAACACATGTGCGAACGAAATTTGCCATTGGCCCAGATTGTGGTAAAATTGTTGGATAAGGTGGCACGAGATGAGTGCGGTAGGCAAAAAGGATAAAAAGTTAAATATTGAGACCATCAAGTGGGGCAAGATCATCTGGCTCAACGTTGAAAAACCTACCCACGCGGATATGGATTACCTTGCTAAGAATTACCTGTTTAACCTCTTTGACCTGGAGGATTGCCTGTCGAGGATTGAGCGCCCCAAGATCGATGAGTATAAAAACTACCTTTTTCTGGTGCTCCACTTCCCGGTATTCAACGAAAAGGCGCGGGTGACCACGCCTTGCCAGGTCTCCGCCTTTATCGGCGAGGACTACCTGGTTACGGTTCACTCCGGAGATCTCAAGACGCTATCAAAGCTATTCGATGATTGCCAGCAGAATGAACGGGCACGGGAGGAGCACATGGCACGCAGCTCGGGCTATCTGCTTTACCGCATCCTCGACCGGCTAGTGGACTACTGCTTTCCCGTCCTGAATAAGGTTATCGCTAATGTGGAGGCCGCGGAGGACCGGCTTTTCAGCGAGCCTGCCCGTGATACGGTTCAGGAGATCTCCATCCTCAGGCGCGATATTATGGCCTATCGTCGCATCATTCGCCCCCAGCCTGCTATCCTCAAATCCCTGGAGGTAAGGGAGTACCCCTTCCTCAGGGAGGACCTCGATGTTTACTTCGGTGACATCGGCGACCACGTCAGCAAGATCTCTGAGACGCTGGATGAGTATAAAGAGGTGGTGGAGGGGCTCAATGCTACCAGCGATTCCCTATTCTCTCACCGCACCAATGAAGTGATGAAGATGCTCACCATCCTGGGCACCATTATCCTCCCCATGCTGGTAATCTCAGGTCTCTATGGCATGAACGTATCCCTTCCTTTCGAGGGAAGCACCTTCGCCTTTCTGTTCATCATTCTGATAACGCTAGGAGTCTCCGGGGGCATGCTGGCCTACTTCCGCTACAAACGATGGATCTGATAAACACTGCGCGACCCCGACATGATGGTGAGTATTAGTGGAAACTAGGTTCTCACAGCGCTTCATAGTAGTCGCCGCCATTTTCATTACCTGCCTAATCACCGCGAACATTATTGCTGTCAAACTAATAGCCATCAGCTGGCTCAACCTGCCCGCCGCCATTATCATCTTCCCCTTAAGCTATATCTTCGGCGACATCCTTACCGAGGTATATGGCTACCGCACCGCCAGAAGGGTTATCTGGCTGGGCTTTTTCTGTAACCTAATCGCGGTCATCGCTATCTGGCTCGGCGGGTTACTACCACCAGCTTCAGAGTGGGAACATCAGGAGGCTTATGAGACAATCCTGGGCTACGCCCCGAGGTTGCTTGGCGCCTCACTTATCGCCTATCTCATAGGTGAGTTCGCCAATTCCTTCGTCCTGGCCAAGATGAAGATCAAGACCAAGGGCCGATGGCTCTGGACCAGAACCATCGGCTCCACTATCGTAGGGCAGGGGCTGGATTCCCTGGTATTCATCACCATCGCCTTCGCCGGGACACAATCCTGGTGGTTCTTAGGAACCACCATCCTGACCCACTGGCTGGTGAAGACGGGCTATGAAACGGTAGCGACCCCCTTCACCTATGCGGTAGTGAACTACTTGAAAAAGAAGGAGGGTATCGACACCTACGACTATGACACCAAATTTAATCCTTTACGGGTTCTCGATTAAGCGTGTTAGCTGTGAGAAAGCTACGCTGATAATTTATGGAGGTATGGTAATATGGAGCTAGAGATCCTTGGCGCTCATAACTGCGAATCTCGGGACGCGAAGCTCACCTCCCTCCTGATCGATCGTATCATCGCCATCGATGCCGGGAGCCTCACCTCAAGCCTCTCCCTTGAGGCGCAACAAAGGGTAAAGGCTATCCTCATCACCCATCGCCATTTCGATCATATCAGGGACCTGGCCACCTTCGGCATGAATGCCTACATGTCGGGCCCAATCAATATCTACGCTCTGGATAGCGTTCTGGGGGTGATCTCCACCCACCTCCTGAACGAGATAGTCTATCCGGACTTCCGAAACAAACCCTTCCCCGAGAAACCTGCCCTCAAGTTCTGCCCCCTCGAGCCAAATAGGGAGGTGATCATAGAAGGATATGCTGTTTTGCCCCTTCCGGTGA
>JAGMCC010000192.1 GCA_023129355.1 Dehalococcoidia bacterium
CCCAGGTCATGGAGGGGCAGAAGGCGGTGGAGCTCAGCCCGCGGAATTCCTACCTGCGGATGCTCCAGCACCAGCTTGCCGAGCGCTACAATTTATCGTCGCAGAGCACCGGCCACGAACCGCGGAGACGGGTGAAGATTTTTCGCGGTGGTGGGGATGCGAAAGAGGAGAGGTAGCGCTTATCCCTATTCATAACCTTCGAAGGCAGGGAGGGTTCAGGCAAGAGCCCCTTGACATATGTATACATATTGTATACACTTCAGATAAAGGACATGTTTAGTGCTTCGCATCGAATCAATAGAGATTGACGACCACATTCTTGACAAGATTGAATCAAAGCACAGCATCTCATTCTATGAAATCGAGGAGGGTTGTTTCTCAACTCGGCGGCATATCAGAAGAGGCAAGGAAGGGCTATACAAAACCTTTAGCCAGACGGCGGCTGGCCGCTATATCCTGATAGTACTAATAAATCTCGGCGGAGGCGTCTGGAGGATTGTGACTGCACGAGAGATGACGAGTAGCGAGAGAAGGCAGTATGTCAAGGCAACTGGAGGTAAGTAGATATGGCAAATATAGATAAGGAAATCCAGCGCATTGAGCAGGGTGAAGCCTGGAATGAAACTGATGAGGTCGTAGAGGTTGAAGTTAAGAAGCCACTTGATAAGGTGATACCCGTACGGCTCTCAGCGGAGAAGTGGGAGGAACTCAGGAAAGAAGCCCATGAGCTCGGCATCGGTCCAACCACTCTCGCTCGAATGTGGATACTAGAGCGATTGCGCCAACAAACAAAGGCCAGAGTCTAGCATAGCTATATGAGGTAACCATTGTCCCTATTTATAACCTTTGAAGGCGGGGAGGGTTCGGGTAAGTCCACCCAGGCGAGGGCGCTTCACCAGCGCCTTTCGAGCATGGGCATCCCGGCACTGCTCACCCACGAGCCGGGGGGCACCCCTCTGGGCCACGAGATCAGGCGCCGGCTCAAGGGGGATAGGGCAAACGACAAGGTGGATGTTGACCCACTCACCGAGCTTCTGCTATTTAATGCCTCCCGCGCCCAGCTCCTCTCTGAGGTAATCCGCCCCGCCCTGAAAAGCGGAACGGTGGTTATCTGCGACCGCTTCTTCCACTCCACCATCGCCTACCAGGGCTACGGCCGGGGCCTCGACCTCGACATCATCGAAGCTGCCAATAACATCGCCACCCAGGGGTTGCGCCCTGACCTTGTTGTGCTCCTGGACATCCCCGTGGAACCTGGGCTATCACGAAAGAAGCTCAAAGACCGATTTGAGCGGGAGGAGCTTGCCTTCCATCAGCGGGTAAGGCAGGGCTATCTGGAGATGGCGAAGAAAGACCCCCAGCGCTGGCTGCTGGTCGATGGGTCTATACCTAAAATGGAGACCGAGCGCCGAATTTGGGAGGAGGTGGAGCAACTTTTACCCAGAGAACGAAAAGGCGTTGAAAAATGGTAAGGAAAGTGGTATAATATTTTAGATAGATCGGCGGTTGAACCTTTAAATCCAGTCCGGTGAGGCTGGCAAGGGAGAGCGACAGTAAAAGTTAATCGGGCGAAACACTAAATCCCCTTGCCAGCAAATTGGCAAGGGGATTTTTTGATGCCTGAGAAAGTGATCCTGAACAAGGAAGATGTCCGCCGTGCCATAACCCGCATCGCCCATGAGATTGTGGAGCGAAATCACGGGTGCGACGGCATTATTCTTATCGGGGTACACACCCGTGGCGTGCCACTGGCGAAAAGGATCGCCGCAAGTATAAAGGAGTTCGAACGGGCGGAGGTCCCTGTTGGCGACCTGGATATCAGCCTTCACCGCGATGACCTCACCTCTCTAGAGGTGCAACCCTCCATGCGCCCCACAAATATCCCTGATGACATTGAAGGTAAGCGCATCATCCTGGTCGATGATGTCCTCTATACTGGCCGCAGCATTCGTGCAGCTATGGATGCCCTCATCGACCACGGGCGGCCTCAGTCTATTCAGCTGGTGGTGCTTATTGACCGGGGCCATCGCGAGATCCCCATTCGCGCCGATTTCGTAGGAAAGAATATGCCCACCTCGAGGGATGAGGAGGTTGAGGTGCGTCTCAAGGAGGTCGATGGCAGGGATGAGGTGGCGATTGTAAAAGGTGTGAGCGAGCGAGAATCAATCGTTAGGAGATAGCATTCTTGTTTTGCAAGGGAGTTCATCATGGGCTTAGCAAATAGAAGTCTGGTCACGATAGATGACCTCTCAAACCAGGAGATTGAGGCAGTTTTTTCTCTGGCAGACGAAATATCCGACTCAATGAACCAACAGTCGAGCCTATGCCAGGGCAAGATCATGGCGAGCCTCTTTTTCGAGCCAAGCACCAGGACGCGGTTGTCATTCGAGGCTGCCATGCACCGGTTGGGGGGCAGGGTAATATCGGTAGTGGAAATGGGGAATACCTCGCTGGCAAAAGGCGAAAGTATTGCTGATATGG
>JAGMCC010000193.1 GCA_023129355.1 Dehalococcoidia bacterium
TAGGGGTTGTAGTTTTTCTCGGTGCTTTCAGCCATTTTCTTAAGTGGCTCTGGCTGAAGACCGAGGTCAACGCAGTCTGCGCGCATCGCTTCCACAATAGCGACTGATTGAATAGGCTCCAATTCTGCTCCAAGCGGGCGCATGATCCTCGGCAGCAAGGTCTTGAGGGCAGTTCCGCCCATCTGAGCTATCATATTGCCCATAGGTTTGCATATCTCTTCGCATGAGGCACATGTAGTGCAATTATAGACACAATCGGCGACCTCTTTGGAGTATTTCAGCGACCCCTCCAAGAGATAAAAAGCCATTATATTGTGGCCTCTGGGTGAGCTATCTTCGAACCTAAGCTGTTCGTAAGTAGGACAGGTTTTATAGAATCCGCCTTCGTCAGTTACAGTAGCTGTGCACATAGCGCAGTGATTACATGTCCATATTTCCCGTTTGTATTCTTCAATTCTCATTATTCTTCCTCCAGGCCAAGCCCATGGACCCCTGGATTCATTATATTGTTGGGATCAAGCGTTTTCTTAATCGCTTTCATGAACGAGATATATTCCGGTTTAAATCTTTTGGTTAGAAATTGACTCTCTTTTCCAATCCGGTAAAGCGCTGCATAACCGGTATCCATGTAGGACTCTACTATCTCGCAATACATGTCTTGAGCCTGTTTTAGCTTCTCAGGGTTCATGAAGTCACCGGGCGTCATTGCAAATGTATTGGCAACTCCACCTCTGCAGAGAAGTTGAGCGAAAAGGAAGAAGTGCTCGGCCCCTATTAAAGGTATAGAGCCGCTTAATGCATCTTCATCTCTATACATGATTTCCAATGCACTTCCCACCACCTTCTGCCATTGAGGAAGATGGGCTATAGAACAGGTATCACAGCCATTTGGCCCCATGACTTTACCAAATGTTCCTCCTCCCATCCACTCTGTCTGATTGATTATGGATATGCCCAGAGCGCGAGTCAATCCTTCCACCGGTAAAGCTATGCCACCGAACTCTTTGGCCATCTTGTCTATGGCCTTTTTCTGTGCTTTAAATATGTCTTTGTCATAGGCCTCGGTAGCAAAGATGGCAATATCTCTCTCTCCTACCAGAGGTTTAATTATTTTCTTAAGAGAATCAGGAAGGGTGTAATAGGCAAGGCCCCATAAATCAGTGACATAGCCATGCCATTCCAGCTTGAATACGAATTTAATCTGGGAATCTGTATCTGGAAAGGTGTAGGCGAGGGTATCGGAGAACTCAGGGATTGGATATGTTCTTAGAGTAAACTCTGTTATCACCCCAAACGCCCCGGCTGCGCCCAGGAAAATGCCGACCAGATCGGGACCGTTACAATATCTGTAGTACCAGTCCTTTACCATGGTATTGGCCAGTGAGCCGGTCTCTATAATATCCCCGTTTGGTAGAACCACCTGCAGGTTTAGAATATTCTCGTTGAGCCATCCATACTTCGGGCTGTTTATCGAGAAGCAGTTACCACCAATACACCCTCCCAGTGTGGCTCCAAGAAAACCATGCGGCCCCTGACAGCCAGCGGTAATCCCCTTCTTAGCGAGCTCATGGTGTAGCTCACCCCACCTTATTCCAGGCTGAACCCTTACCGCGTTTAACCCCTCCTGAAAATCGAGGACACGATTCATATCCGTCATATCGAGGATTATGCCGCCTGTTTTCTTGAGAGGGGTCGCGGCGCCGGTCATATCCGAGCCTCCTCCTCTGGCTATTATAGGAATCTTATGCGTGTTTGCCAGTTTAAGGATTTTTGATACTTCCTCGGCGGAGTGGGGTTTGACCACTATATCCGGTGGCCCATATTTATCGGATAAGGGGTGAAAGAAGCTACCGGCAAAATCCTCTATTGCGTATGTCCATCTAATGACGTCATCTGCTCGCACATACTTTTCCCCGACTATTTCTGCTAAACCCTTTACTATGTTTTCACTTGCAACCGCTTCCATTTTCTTACCCCCTATTTAGGATAATCTATTATCATTATATTCCATTAATATTCTGAATTACCACTATTCGTTTATCCTTTGTACTGACCTTTTACCTTAGACACACACCACACCCCGCCATTTTCCATCTCCGCAACGCACCTATTACAATGATCGCACTGCGATTCCTGCCAGTCGCCCCTCTCCATCCTCCGCACCATGTCCGGATCCCGGATCAGGGCTCGACCTATCTCAACGAAATCGAAACCTTCCTGCATGGCCTTTTCCATGTTGTCGATGGAGCAGATGCCCCCGATTAGGATCAGAGGGATGCTTACCGCCTCTCTAACTTTCCGGGAATCCTCCAGGAAAAACAGCTCTTCAAAGGGATAAGTTTGAACTAAGATGCTGCCAAACAGTAGTAGGCCTACCTTTTCCAACAGACTTTTGGGACCGTGGATCCACTCCTTGAGCGGTATCCTTCCCCGCATCATGTAGAATGGCGTCTTAGCAGTGAATC
>JAGMCC010000194.1 GCA_023129355.1 Dehalococcoidia bacterium
ATTCTGCAAAAAGGCCTGGAGCGCTATAGAGTAATCCGCAAGCGGACGAAACCAAGGGCAAACCGAGCGGGGCATCCCCTTCTCGACCTTCAGATAGCTGCAGACCAGGGCTTCAGGTCGATCGCCGGAAACTCTATTCGAGAGACGGAGCAGAAGATCATCGAAATCCTACATATGGACTACGATACCTTCATCAACAGCGTATTCCTGCTCCAGGGCCGCGCCGACGAGTTCACTAAAAAGGAGCCTTATAAACGTAAGGAAATCCTGGGTAACATCCTGGGCCTGTCCCGCTACGATGAGCTGGAGAAACTGGCGAAAAACTACGCCAGGCACAGGGAGGCACAGGGAAATGTCCTGCGGAGTGAAATCGAGCGTATAGAAGCTGAGCTGGCGAATAAAGCGGAGTATGAGACTCAGCTCCGCGAGGTAGGGGAGGCAATCGCCGAAGTAGAGAAGGAGCGGAGGGGATGGGAGGATAAGGTCAACGCCCTGGCAAAGCAAAAGAACGAGCTCGATTTAAAGAAAGAACAACAGGGGGAGATAGAGGGTCACATCAAACAGGTAGGGGAAGCGATAAGCTCTTTCGAGAATCAGGCTCGAGATCATCACCAGCGAGTGGAAAAGTACGAAAAAGTGCTTGCTGACTACGAGGAGGAGCTAGTCAAAGCCCATGCTCACCTCGATGAGCTGGCCAAACAGGAAAGCGAGTTAGGAGGGAGGAGAAGGGAGTATGAAAATACCTCCAATCGAATCCACCATCTTACCTCCACTAATGCACGCTTAAAGGAAGAGATGAAGGAGCTCAAAGGCAAGATCGACATGTTGGCGCAGGAGCAAGCTAAATGTCCCTTGTGCGGCACCGAACTGGGAACAGAGGGGCGAGAGAGGATTATGTCAAACTACGAAGCTCAGGGGCAGGAGAGGAAAGAGCTCTTTCGCTCCAATGAGGATGAAGCGAGAGTATTGGAAACGGAGGCAAACGCCCTGAAGCGGGAGATAAGCGAACTGGAGCGGACGATAAAGGAGGGGCGGGCTCAGTGGGAGCTGCGGGCGGAAACCCTGGAGAAAGATCGCAGTGAGGCGGAAAGCTCCCTGCCTAAGGAACAGAAAGCATTGGCCAAAGCTGAGGAGGACCTGGGGCGCTGGCGCTCCATCCTCGAGGCCGATACCCAACGGCGGGATTCCCTTAACGCGGAGCTTACCATCCTCCCCGAGCTGGAAGCCAGCCTGAGCACGGCGCGGCAGGCCCTCGATGAGCTAACACGGCGGCAGGCACATAGTCGTCAGATATTAGGAGCGGTCCAGGAGAAACTGGAGCGCTGCGCCTCCCTGGAGCAGAGCAGAGGGGAGAAGATGGCCGAGCTGGAGAACGTCTCCAAGGAAGAGAAGATATACGAAGAGCTGGCCGCTGCCTTCGGCAAGAAGGGGATTCAGGCGCTCATCATCGATACTGCGCTCCCTGAGATCGAGGAGGAGGCTAACAGGCTGCTTGCCCGGATGACAGATAACCGGATGAATGTGAAGATGGAAACGCAGCGAGCTTATAAGACCAAGAAGGAAGAGACTGTGGAAACCCTCGACATAAACATATCGGACGAATTGGGCACACGCCGCTATGAGATGTACAGCGGTGGTGAAGCGTTTCGTATCGACTTCGCCCTGCGCATCGCCCTTTCAAAACTACTGGCACGCCGCGCCGGCGCACCCCTCCCTACGCTGATCATCGATGAGGGGTTTGGCTCCCAGGACTCCAGCGGCAGGGAGCGGCTGGTGGAGGCAATAAACTCGATTCAAGACGACTTTGAGAAGATTTTAGTCATCACCCACATCGAGGAGCTAAAGGACGCCTTCCCGGTGCGCATCGAGGTGACCAAGACGGCAGAGGGCTCCATGATCGAGGTGAGCTAGAAATTGACAATGGGGTGGTTTTAGGCTTAATCCTGGCTACACTGCTCTAAGGAGGGTTAAATGGCAATCGAGGTAACAGTTAAAAAAACAGAGCCGATGACGGTGGCTTTCGTCTCAATGAAGGGGCCCTACAGCCTGATAGGCGAGACCTTTGGCAAGCTCTACGGCCTGATCGGGGAGAAAGGCTATGTGCCCGCTGGCCCGCCGGTGGGGGTCTATTTCAACGCCCCGGGACAGGTTCCCGACGAGGAACTGTTGTGGGAACTACGCAGCCCCATAGCCGGGGATATAGCCCCAGGCGGCCCCGATGAGCGTGGCCTTGGCATCAAAAAGGTGGAAGCTGCCGAGGTGGCTGCCACGATGCATAAGGGGCCTTATGATCAGGTAGGGGCTACTTATGGCGCGCTTGCGGGATGGATCGCGGAGAACGGATACGAGATTGTGGGCCCTTCGGAGGAAGTCTACCTCAGCGACCCAGGGAAGACCGCGCCAGACGAGCTTCTCACCGAGGTCCGCTTCCCGGTGAAGAAGCGGTAGAGGGAT
>JAGMCC010000195.1 GCA_023129355.1 Dehalococcoidia bacterium
GGGCGCAAGATGCAGAAGGACTTTGAGCCCGTTCTGGAAAGGCAGATCCACCACTTCGTAAACGGCGCAGAGGGGATTCAGCATGTCGGCCAGCGGGACATAACCTGGATTCGCTTCAGCAAGGGCGCAGTGGAAAAGGGCTTCATGCTTAAGCACCTGGGCGACATACTTCATACCAACTATCACAACGATTTCGGCGCCATCGTGGACAAGATCCAGGTCACCCTCTATACCGAGCAGGCTAAGGTAGAGGAGCTGATCAAGCAGGCGCGCGATGTCTATCGAGAAAGGGATATCCGAATAGCAGGGATGACCGATGAAAGTGTGGACACCTATTATAGCTGCACCCTGTGCCAGTCCTTCGCCCCTAATCACGTTTGTATCATCAATCCGGAGCGTACCGGGCTCTGCGGCGCCTACTCCTGGCTGGACTGCCGAGCCGCCTATGAGATAAAGCCTACCGGCCCCAACCAGCCCGTTCCTAAAGGGAAGTGTCTCGACCCGGTAAAAGGGGTATGGGAAGGGGTTAACAGCTTCGTATATGAGCATTCCCAGCGCACTACAGATCGCTTCACCATCTACTCCCTCATGGACGCCCCGATGACTACCTGTGGCTGCTGCGAGTGCAACATGGTGGTTATCCCCGAGGCTAACGGGGTGATGATAGTCTCTCGAGATGACTACAGCATGACCCCCTGTGGGATGACCTTCACCACACTAATGGGCACTATTGGCGGTGGACTGCAGACGCCGGGAATGATGGGCCATAGCAAGCGTTTTGTTCTTAGCAATAAGTTTATCCCGGTGGAGGGCGGCATCAAGCGACTGGTATGGCTCTCCAAGAATGTTAAAGAGGAGTTCGCCGAGGAGCTTAAGGAGGTCTGTGAGCGCGCCGGCGTGCCTGACCTGATAGATAAGATGGCCGATGGCACTATCGCCACCACAGTGGATGAGCTATTGCCCTTCCTCGAGGAGAAGGGGCATCCCGCGCTTACCATGGAGTCCCTAATTTAATAGGGAAAAGTCTGGAGGAATACCTAACAAGGGTCGAATTCCTCGGCCCTTGTTTCATGGGTGAGAAAGGAGGGATCGTTATGCCAGCAGTGGAAGTGCCTGCTGAGAAGTGGACCGGAAAGGTGCATGAGGTTACATTGGGAGGCAGTAATGGCCGCAAGAGCGTGGTCGTGGGGGGCGAGACTTCCCTGCCCTTCCTACACTTTGAGGGTGCGATGCCTAATAAACCTTTGATCGCCATAGAGGTTCAGGACCGCAATCCGACTGATTGGTCGCCTCACCTGATTTCCGCCTGGGGCGATGTGCTCGCGGACACTGGGGCCTGGGCGAAGAAGGCCGTGGAGTACGGCGCGGATATTATTGCGCTGCGCCTCAGAAGCGCCCATCCCGAGGATGCCGATACTGGTGCCGATGAAGCGAGGAAAAGCACGGATAAGGTTCTCTCCGCAGTGGATATCCCCGTTATCATCTTAGGGCCTGGGGTGGCAGAAAAGGACAATGAGGTGCTGGTAGCCGCCTCCGAGGTTGCCAAGGGGCAAAGGATAGCTCTGGGGAACTGCGAGGAGAAGAACCATCGCACCATCGCAGCTAGCTGCATCGCTGATGGCCATGTCGCCATTGCCAAGACCCCCATCGAGATCAACCTGGCCAAGCAGCTCAATATCCTCCTTTGTGATGTTGGGCTATCACCAGATTCTATCCTTATGGACCCCACTACCGGGGCTTTGGGCTATGGAATAGAATATTGCTACTCGGTGATGGAGCGGCTGCGCCTGGCGGCCCTCGGGGGGGACAAAATGGCGGCGATGCCCATGTTCTGCACCGCCGGCGAGGAATCGTGGCGTCAGAAGGAGTCAAAGGTTACCGAAGGGGTGCCCCCATCGTGGGGTGACCATGTAGAGCGCGCATTGAGTTGGGAGGGGATAACAGCAATTATCCTGCTTAACGCCGGAGCTGATATTATAGTGCTCCGCCACCCCGAAACCGTGACGCTGGTAAAGGCCACCATCGATAAACTGTTGGCCACTTGATAGGAGGATTACGAAATGGCACTCACTGGTATTGAGATCTATAAGTTCTTACCGAAAACCAACTGCAAAGAGTGTGGTTTTCCTACCTGTCTGGCATTCGCCATGAAGCTGGCAGCTAAGGGGGTGGAACTTTCCCTCTGCCCCTATGTTTCCGAGGAGGCCAAGCAGGCCCTGGAGGCCGCTTCTCGCCCCCCGATCCGCCTGGTCACCGTTGGCGCAGGCGATCGTAAGATCGAAGTGGGCAATGAGGTGGTTATGTTCCGCCATGAAAAGACCTTTTATCGCCCGCCGGGATTTGTGATAAAGGTTAAGGATACCGATTCTGCCGATGAAATCGCCAAGCTCGTCGGTGAGGTCACCGGCTACAGTGTGGAACGGGTGGGCATGGAGCTCAAGATGGATGGCT
>JAGMCC010000196.1 GCA_023129355.1 Dehalococcoidia bacterium
AATGCAACCTGGTGCCCCGACTACGAAAAACGCGGAAAATAGTTACCAGCCATGGCTGAGCCGCATCACCAGGAAGTTTGATAGCCCGTTTGCCACCATCCTCTCTTGAGTATCCGCGATGTCGTAAGGAATGCGATAATGGTAAATGACCTTATCCCTTTCGTCGTAGATGGCATAGGCGGCGCGCGGGTCGCCATCGCGCGGCTGACCAACACCCCCGGGATTAATAATCAGGCGGCTTTTCCCCAGCCTTAGCGCAGCGGGCAGCTCCCTGAGGACACAGGTTTTGCCGACATTTTCAAAGACCAAGGGGACATGGGAATGTCCGATGAGGCAATACCTGGTATCGAAAAAGCGGAAGTTGTCCCCGGCGCTCTGGGTGGAGAGCACGTATTCCCAGATTGGCTGGCGCGGGCTGCCATGGGCAATGGTGAAATCACCACGAGTTAGCGTTAAGGGAAGGCTCTCCAGGTACTTAACATCCGCGGCGCTTAACTGCTCCCCCGTCCAGCGGCATGCCGCGGCAGCATCCGGGTTGAAATCCGAAATATCCACCTTCCCGATCGCAGCCCAGTCATGATTACCGGCAACACAGAGGTGAGGATATTTACAAAGCAGCGCAATGCACGCTGATGGATCGGGTCCATAACCCACGGTATCGCCGAGACACCATAGCTCCTCCACCCCGCCCTTTTCCGCGATGTCCTGGAGCACTGCCTCAAAGGCGGCCAGGTTCCCGTGGATGTCTGCTAAGAGAGCATACCGCATCTCTTCCCAAATATATCAGCTTTTCTCAAACTTGGCTAGATAACTCAGGGGAAAGCGGTTATAATCTTGATATGAAGGTATCGGAGTTGGGGGAGTTTGGGCTTATCGAGCTCCTGGCTAAAATTGCGGGGCAATCAAAAGACAAGTCGGTGCTCATCGGCATCGGTGACGATGCCGCCTGCTGGCGCACCGAGGCCTGCGCGCAGCTTGCCACCAGCGATTCCCTGATACAGGATGTACACTTCGCCCTGAGCACCACTACCTGGCGAGAGCTAGGATGGAAGGCGCTAGCGGTGAACCTCAGCGACATCGCCGCTATGGGTGGCCTCCCCCAATATGCCTTGGTGTCGCTGGGATTACCCGGGGATATCGAGGTAGCGAGCGTAGCAGAGCTCTACGAAGGGATGGCGGAGCTAGCGCGCCTTTTCGAGGTATCTATCGTGGGCGGAGATTCGGTTGATGCACCTGTGGTGATGCTCAGCCTAGCGGTGGTGGGCAGGGCTCAAAAAACCCAAAGCGTCCTCACCCGCTCAGCGGCGGCTCCCGGGGACCGGATTGCGGTCACGGGATATCTGGGGGCATCGGCGGCGGGGCTGGCCATGCTCAAAAAAGGGCTTGAGCTTTACGAAAAAGACAAGGAGACTGCAGCCACGCTCAGGGAGGCACACCTGAAGCCATATCCCCGCGTCGTCGAGGGGCAGGCCATGGCACGCCACGGGGTTAAGGCCGCCATCGACCTGAGCGATGGGCTGGTAAGCGATCTTAGCAAGTTATGTAAAGCAAGCGGGGTGGGTGCCCGGCTATTTACAAGCCAAATTCCGGTTCACCCGATGGTGAGAGGCTCCTTCGGGGACGATTCTATCAAGCTCGCTCTATCAGGGGGTGAGGACTATGAGCTTCTTTTCACTGCCCAGCCCGAGGTTATCTATAAGGTAATGGAGGCGGTGCCCTGCCCGGTGACGGTGATAGGCGAGATCGTCGCTGAGCCAAAGATGGTTAAGGTTATCGATGAACACGGGAACGAGGTAAAGCTTGAGAAAGAGGGCTGGGAGCACTTCGCAGGAGGAGGAGGTTAGGGGTGGGGAGTTCGAAAAAGAGGGAGCGATGATGTACCTTCGCAGCGAAAGCCCGGAGGAGACCCAAAGGCTCGGTGAGGAGATGGGGAGGCTCGCCCTGCCGGGCGATCTATTCCTGCTCGTTGGCGGGCTGGGAGCAGGCAAGACCTGCCTCACCCAGGGCATCGCCTGGGGGCTGGGCATCGCAGGCTATGCCACCAGCCCCTCCTTTGTGGTGATCAATCAGTATCGGGGGAGACTACCCCTTTATCATATCGACCTCTATCGCCTCGACAGCATTGAGGAGGTCATTGATCTCGGGCTGGACGATTATCTCTATGGGAGTGGCGTTTGTGTGGTGGAATGGGCGGAGAAGGCGGTGGAAGTGCTCCCTACAGAGCATCTATTAGTGGAGTTTAGCTTTCTTTCGGACACCAGCCGCAATCTCGTTCTAAATCCTAGTGGGGAGCGCTATGTAGAGATGCTTTCCCAGCTTGAACAAAGACCGAAAATTGTGAAAAGGCGTATGTCACAGACGTGATATTATAGCCAAGTCAGAACCTAAACCAAACAAGCGAAAAGTGCGAAAACATGGAGCTTGCCATAGATACCGCCACGGAGATCG
>JAGMCC010000197.1 GCA_023129355.1 Dehalococcoidia bacterium
TGCAACCAAGGTCTACTGGGGTGAGGTGAGCCCCGACGTCAACGCCTTCGACGCTGAGAATCGGCTGATATTTATGACCGGCCCGCTGACCGGTTTCACCGGACTGGCCAGTTCCAGATGGGGCATTGAGGGTAAATCTCCAGCCATTACTCCTGAATGCTTCTCCTACTCCAGTCTGGGAGGAAGCTGGGGGGTCCACCTCAAGTTTGCCGGTTGCGATGGAATCGTGATCCAGGGCGAATCCGACAGGCCGGTTTATCTTGCGATACACGATGGCAACATCCAGATGAAGGACGCTTCCCATTTGTGGGGCATGGGTGCCATAGAAACAAGAAAAGCCCTGAAGGCGGAGCTGGGAAGCTCGGTAAGAGTGGCGGCTATAGGACCCGCCGGCGAGAACCTGGTCAGTTTTGCCATTGTACTCGCCGATGACGGTGCCTCCGGCTCGAGTGGCCTGGGCGCGGTTATGGGTGCCAAGAAGCTAAAGGCAATTGCCGTGAGCGGCAGCGGAAAGCTGACCGCGGCCGACCCGGAAGGGCTTCGTGAGGTCGCAAATTATGCCCGGGAGCTGACAAAGGGTATGCCGACGGTGCAGAAGGGATTGACGCCGGGCCCGAAGATGAGGCGGGTAGCCTGTTATGGCTGTATCCGCGGTTGCATCAGAGCTGAGTGCGAGGCAAAGGATGGGACACGCAGCAAGTACATGTGTACGGGTGCCCAGTTCTACCAGGACGCGGCCAAATGGTACTACGGAGAATGGGTCCCAGAGAGCACTGAGGTGCCCTTCTACGCCAACATGCTCTGTGACGATTACGGAGTCGATACCAATTCCATAGCGGCAATGATAATCTGGCTGGCAAGGTGCTACCGGGCGGGAATCCTGACCGATGCGGATACCGGCATGTCCATATTGAAGCTAGGCAGCCTTGAGTTCATAAAGACCCTGGTGAAGAGAATTTCGCTGCGGGAAGGTTTCGGAGACGTTCTTTCCCGCGGGACTGTTAGAGCGGCTGAGTCTGTGGGTGAGAAAGCCAGAGAGCTCATTACTTACTACGTATCGAAAGCCGGGCACCTTACGCTGTATGAGCCCAGGATGTTCGTCGCCCACGCTCTGATGTATGCCATGGAACCGAGGCAGCCTATTAACCAGCTTCACGAAATGGGCCTGCCGCTCTACCAGTGGTTGGACTGGGTCAATAAGGTTCAGACGGCCTATCTTTCCAGCGATGTGTTTCGCCGTATCGCCGAGAGGTTCTGGGGAAGCGATCTCGCCGTTGACTTCTCTACCTATGAGGGGAAGGCCCTGGCAGTAAAGAAGATCCAGGACCGCCAGTATGTCAGGGATAGCCTGACCCTCTGCGACTTTGCCCTGAACAACGCGGCAAGTGTCAGGTATTCCGAGGACCACGTGGGCGATCCCACCCTCGAGAGCAAGATGCTGCTGGCGGTTACTGGAAGGGAAATGGATGAGGGGGAGCTGAACAGGACGGGTGAAAGGATATTCAACCTGCAAAGGTCCATACTTGCGAGGGAAGGGCACCGCGGGAGAAAGAGCGACGTACTCGATGATTCTTTTCATACCAGGCCGCTCAGAACCGTGGGGCTCAACCCCGAGTGCCTGGCGCCGGGGAAGGACGGGGAGGTAATCTCCCGAAAAGGGGAGGTGGTGGACAGGGCGAAGTTTGAGACGATGAAAGACGAATACTATGGGCTGAGAGGATGGGATGTTGCCAGTGGCCTTCAGACGAAGGACAAGCTGGAGGAAATCGGGCTTGGTGATATTGTAAGCGATCTGGAGCGATGGCAGCTAATAGCATGATGTCACGTTCCAAAGATTTCATAGGAAGAACTGCTCAAATATAGTTTTCACCGAGGTCTTTCAGCTATCATATTATACTTTCCAATTGGAAGTAAGTTAGAAGAGGCGAAAAATATACGTAGGTCATCATGGTAGCGAACCCCTGGTGGGCCCCATGGGCCCTGAACAGAATAATTGAACCTCTAATGCTAAATCTCAGGATTCAGACCCCTGAGCTAGCTGGAATGAAGGCGGGGGACAGAGCATTAGATGTCTGCTGCGGGACGGGGGCCCTGGCACTTCATTACGCAAGAATGGGTATTATTGCTGCTGGAATCGATCTAAATCCTCGTGTAATAGAAGTGGCTGAAAATAAGAGAAGAAAACAAGGCTTATATAATATCTCATTTCAAACGGCAAATGCTCTAGATTTACCATTCGAGGACAACCTCTTTGATTACGCCTCCATCGCCATGTCACTTCACGAAAAAGAAAGGGTAGATAGAGATAGAATTATTTCTGAAATGAAGAGAGCGGTAAAAAGGGAAGGCTCTCTGGTCTTTATTGATTATAAGGTCCCTTTACCACGAATTCCAATTTCCTATACAATCAAGATCATAGAGTTTTTTGCCGGGAGG
>JAGMCC010000198.1 GCA_023129355.1 Dehalococcoidia bacterium
CAACACTCATTTCCCTTCTCCCCGCGAGCTGCACCCTTAGCAGCCTGAGTATCCCTTCCCCGCTTTGCACCCCTACATCCCCCCTGCCAACATAGACCACCCTCCCTGGCTCACCTCGCTCACCACGCAGGGGGCCTGCCTCCACGATCTTAAGCATCCTCCCCTGCCAGGCGGTGTAGCAGCCGGGCCAGGGGTAAAAGGCGCGCACCCGGCGCCATATCTGGAGGGCTGTGATCTGCCAATCGATCTCACCCTCCTCCTTGGATAGAAGTTTGGTATAGGTGGCATCCTGCTCCTGTTGCGGTTGGGGGGTAAGCGAGTGTGAAAGCCAGCGGGGCAGCGTTTCCTCCAGAAGCTGGGCCGCGATTTGGGCGAGCTTCCTGGCAAGGGAGTCAGTGGTATCCTGGGGCGCGATGGCCACCCTCCTCTGGGCGAGGATCGGCCCGCTGTCAATGCCCTCATCCAGGAGCATGATGGAGGCCCCGGTCCAGTCATCGCCGGCGAGGATCGCCGCCGGGATGGGGGTAGGGCCGCGATGCCTGGGGAGTAGAGAGGGGTGAAGGTTTATGCAGCCGAAGGGAGGGGTAGTGAGCACCTGAGGAGGCAGGATCTGGCCAAAGGCCGCCACTACAATCACATCTGGGCTGAGCTGAGCCAAAGAGGCGATAGCGCCAGCCCCAGCAAAGCTCTCCACCTGACGCACCTCAAGACCATGCTCCAGAGCCACCCGCTTCACCGGAGGGAAAGTAGGTACTCGCCCCCGCCCCGCAGGCTTATCCGGCTGAGTGTAGACAGCCACCACCTGGTGCTCGCCGAGGATAAGCCGCTCCAGGGCAGGCACGGCGAACTCGGGGACGCCCATAAAAACGATGCGCATCGTGCCAGAGACATTCTATCACGCAAGCAACTATCGGGCAAAAATCATTTAAAAATTGGTGTAAAACTGGTGCAAAAACCTATTGACCCGGGGCGTGGTTTTTGGTATTGTTCCTGCGCACCCCCTGATCACCCTGATCGAAATCTCCGAGCCTCCTGCTACCCTATATATCAGGGTGCTCCCGACCCATCGGGGACACCACTGACCTTGTGATTACGAAGGGCGTTGTCTCTGTTTTGAACCGCTATTAAATGAGGAGTGTGAACCAGATGCTGGTTAAGGAGTCGGCTAAGGAAATTTGGGAGGCAGTGCTTGGGGAGCTTCAGTTACAACTCACGAGAACAAATTACGACACCTGGCTAAGAGAAACCGTTGGCTTGAGTTATCAGGGGAATCAGTTTGTAGTTGGTGTGACATCCCCTTTTGCTATCGAGTGGCTGGAGAAGCGGATGAGCTCGCTGATTAAGAAGACCCTTATCGGCATCATCGGAGATAATGTCAATGTCAGTTTTCAAATTCGAGAGCAAAGCACCCTAGGGAGGTCTAAAGGGAAAGATAATTCCTCGGCTAGTACAAACTACCGGAAAACAGGTTCCGATAACTTTAATCCCAAGTACACCTTTGACTCTTTTGTCGTAGGAAATTGCAATCGTCTCGCCCATGCCGCTGCCCTGGGGGTCGCGGAAAAGCCAGGCCATGTCTACAACCCGCTATTTATATACGGCGGTGTCGGGCTGGGAAAGACCCACCTCCTGCACGCCATAGGACGCTTCGTTTATCAAACCAGGCTCCGCGTGCTCTATGTAAGCACGGAGCAGTTTACTAACGAGTTCATAAAGGCGATCCGAGAGCGAAAGACCGAGGAATTCCGTCAAAAGTATCGCAGTGTGGATGTCCTATTAATCGATGATATCCACTTTATTATCGGGAAGGAGCAGACGCAGGAGGGCTTCTTCCACACCTTTAACGACCTCCACAATGCCAACCGCCAGATTGTGATCACCAGCGACCGACCCCCCAAATCCATGCCCCTACTTGAGGACCGATTGCGCTCCCGTTTCGGATGGGGGCTTGTTGCCGACGTCCAGCCCCCCGCCCTGGAGACTCGCCTGGCCATCCTTCAAGCTAAGGCTGAGGAGAATAGGATATCAGTGCCCCGGGAGGTGCTGGAGCTCATCGCTCGCAAGGTACAGAAGAGCATTCGCGAGCTTGAGGGGTCGCTCAATCGCGTGGTTGCCTTTTCCAGGCTTACCAAGGCGCCCCTCACCCTCGAACTGGCTAGCAAAGCGCTCGCCGAGTTCCCCGAGACGGCGCCCCGCCGGGCGCTAACCCCTCCATCGATCATCGCTAATGTCGCTAAATATTTCGACCTGGAATCGGAGGCCCTGGCCGGAAAGCAACGGGATAAACCGACTGCATTGGCGCGCCATGTCGCCGTCTACATAATCAGGGAGGAGACCCAGTGCTCTTTCAATGAGATTGGTAGAGCGTTGGGTAATCGAGACCACTCCGCCATTCTCCGCGGCTATGAAAAGATCGCCCTCGAGATCAATACCAGC
>JAGMCC010000199.1 GCA_023129355.1 Dehalococcoidia bacterium
GGGATAATTGTTGGGGTGGTAGGTGGAATCTACCCCGCACTGAGGGCGGCGCGGGTGAGCCCCATAGAAAGCCTGAGGGCTTTATAGGTGAGTGACATGAATGAGCATCAAAATGGACCTGAGGACCAACTGAAAACCATTATAGTTACCCAAAAGCTAACTAAGATCTATGGTGGGGGGGCCACCAGGGTGGCTGCGCTTAAGGCCGTGAACATCAGGGTGAGGGAAGGGGAGTTTATTGCTGTGCTGGGACCATCGGGAAGCGGCAAGACCACCCTTCTCAATATGCTTGGTGCACTGGATCGCCCCACCAGGGGACGGGTGATTATAGACGGTGTAGAAACTAGCAGTGTCCCGGAGCGGAGGCTTTACAGAATCCGCCGTGAGAAACTGGGCTTCATTTTCCAGACCTATTACCTGGTGCCGACTCTCAACGCCCTGCAAAACGTGCTCATGCCGGTGTTGCCGATGAAAGAGAATAAACGTTATAGGAAAAGGGGGGAGAGGCTGTTGGAGCTGGTTAGCCTTAAGGATCGCATGCATCACAAGCCGGGGGAGCTCTCCGGTGGCGAGCAGCAGCGGGTGGCCATCGCCCGCGCCCTGATCCTAAATCCCGGCGTTATCCTTGCCGATGAGCCTACCGGCAATCTGGATACTAAGACTGGTGCTGAGGTCATCGAGCTGATGCAGCGGCTAAACAAGGAGCGTGGGAAAACCTTTATTATTGTGACCCACGATAGCCGCATCGCCGAAAGCGCGGAAAGGGTGTTCTATTTGATGGATGGCAGGCTATCCGATGTTCCTCCAGAGGAGCATTAAAGTGGTGCAGGTTCCTGTTCATAATATACAAGGAGAGGTTGTCGACCACATCGCACTGAAGGATGAGGTTTTTAGGGTGCCCCCGAACCAGGCGGTGGTTCATCAGGCCTTGGTGAGGCAGCTGGCTAATGCCCGTCAGGGCACGGCGAGCACCAAGACCCGGGCGCAGGTTTCCGGTGGGGGGCGTAAACCCTTCCGTCAGAAGGGAACGGGGCGAGCAAGGCGGGGTAGTGCAAGCTCACCGCTGTTGCGGGGTGGCGGCGTGGCCTTCGGTCCTCACCCCAGGAGCTATCGTCAGGCGATGCCCAGGAAGATGCGCAGCCTTGCCCTGAGGTGTGTCCTCTCGGCAAAGGTGGCCCAGGGTGAAATGGTCGTGGTGGATGAGCTCGCTTTAAACGAGCCGAAGACAAAGGAGATGGCTCGCATCCTGGCAGCATTGGGAGTGGGCTCCTCGGTACTTATTGTTACCGCCGGGCCTGATCCCAATGTGTATAAATCAGCGCGAAACCTGGATAGGACGAAGACATTGCCTGCCAACCTGCTAAATGTCGGCGATCTCCTCGCTCACCGGGTATTGATGCTCACCGTGGCAGCGGTGCGGCGGGTGGAAGAGATGGGAACGCCGCAGCCGAGGAAGCTGGTGGAGACCCAAATATGAAAAGAGGATAGGTAGTTAGCGGGAAATCAATCTAGATACCGGGGTTCTATTTAGAGCCGAGCGAAAAGGACGAAAAGACGAAAAATGCAGCTACTGGAAGTATTACACCGCCCCATAATCTCGGAGAAGAGCACAGGCCTTCAGGAGCGGGATAAGTATACCTTCGAGGTGGCGATGGGTGCCAATAAGCAGCAGATCAAGCAGGCTGTGGAGCTGGCGTTTCAGGTTAAGGTGAAGCGGGTGAATGTGATAACCATGCCCCCTAAGTGGCGTGGCCCGGGCAGAAGGCGGGGTCAGACCTCTCCTTGGAAGAAGGCGGTGGTCACCCTCAAGCCGGGGCAAAAGATCGAATTCTTTGAGGGATTATAAGGAGTTTTCCATACTGTTTGTTGGGTTGAGTGATGGAGATGACGTGGACAGTTAAGTCAAAAACTGAGTTGAGGAAAGGTAGAAGAAGTGCCGCTTAAGGTATATAAACCGACATCGCCGGGGCGCAGGGGGATGACCGGTGCCACCTTTGAGGAAATCACTAAGACCAAGCCGGAGAAATCACTGCTTAGGCCCCTTAAGAAGAAGGCGGGGAGAAGCAACCAGGGGCGGATCACGGTACGCCACCGGGGTGGTGGTGCCAAGAGGATGTATCGCGTTATCGACTTCAAGCGCGATAAGCTGGGCATCCCTGGCGAGGTGGCCGCTATCGAATACGATCCGAATCGCTCAGCGCGCCTCGCACTCATACAATACGCTGATGGGGAGAAGCGATACATACTGGCACCCCTCGGACTCGAGGTGGGTTACACCATTACGGCAGGCAGCGATGCCGAGATGAAGATAGGCAATGCCCTGCCCTTAAAATCGATACCCACAGGCACCGCGATCCATAATATTGAGCTTCACCGTGGCAAGGGGGGGCAGCTTGTGAGGAGCGCCGGTGGGG
>JAGMCC010000002.1 GCA_023129355.1 Dehalococcoidia bacterium
ATAGATATGCAGAATGGCTTTTGTACACAAGGAGGTTCTTACCAGAGATTCGGCGGCGAAGTAGATAAATACAGGAGCATTATCCCAAATGTGAAAAAGGTCATAGATGCCTGTCATGAACTCCACATACCTGTATTTTACACCCAGCAGGTTAGAGAGGCATCCGGGATAGACCTCCTCACCAGGAGACACCGCATCATCCCAAAAGAGAGGCTAGATTTTATCGAAGGCCCCCCGCCTACCTGTGTGAGAGGAACCTGGGACGCAGCGATAATCGATGAGCTAGTGCCAACACAAGAGGACCACATAGTCATAAAAAGGAGGGACTCTGCCTTCCAGGATACCGAGTTCGAGCTATGGCTGAAGAGCATAGGTGCTGATACAATCATATTCACCGGCATAGACACCTGCATCTGCGTAGAAAATTCCTTCAGGGAAGGATTCAACAAGGGCTATGATGTTATACTGGTAGAAGATGCAGTAGCATCCGTTTGGGAGGATCTGCATAAGGCTACGCTACAGAAAGCGAGAGGCTCTTTCGGATTAGTCTTGGCTACAGAGCACCTGATAGATATGCTGTACACCGCCAAGCGTAGAGCGTCAGCCTTCAAACTTTCTGTAGAGTATCTAGAATAACCATAGATAAAAATAATCTAACGAGGAGGGCGAAGTGCCCAGAGAAGGGATCTTAATCGATACTCCTTTCGAAAGGATGACAAAGGAACAGGTAGAGAAAATCCACCAGGCTTCCATGGAGATTTTGATCGATCCTGGCTTGATATGTTTTAATCAAAGGGCCACAGAGATGTTCAATAGCAATGGTGCGCAGGTTACACCGGTTTCTCCCAGTGACCATCCGTGCTGGCTGGTGAAAATACCGGAGAAACTCGTTCTCGATGCCCTCGATAACGCACCCAAGACAGTCAAGCTGGGCGCCAGGAACCCACACAATAGCCTGATAATGAAGGGTGAAGAGCCAAGGGTATTCTTCATCACCGGCTCCGAAACCAACATATGGCTGGATGTTGAGTTTCCAACCTATGTTAAGAAATCTGACCCCGATACTGAGATCATGGTGCCTGAATTTAAGCCGCGGCGCGGAACCGTTGCCGACCTTTGCCAGTCGGCACATGTGTGTGAACACCTTGAGACCCTAGATGGCTATATCCGCACTGTAAATATCCAGGATAAAGACATTACAGAGGATAATAAGGATGTTAATAAATTCTTCGCCTCCTTAAATAACACCACCAAGCACGTCATGTCGGGACTAACCAGCCTGAGTCAACTGGACAATGTGGTGAACATGGCAAAGCTGATAGTGGGAGGGGAAGAAGAACTTAAGGCGAACCCCATCATTTCCTTTATCACCTGCTTAGTCAAGAGCCCACTGCAATTCGTTGATGATACAACAGAGACTTTTATCGAGATTTGCCGCAGGGCGTTGCCCATAGTAGTCTCCTCATCGCCTCAGGCCGGAAGCACTGCTCCCATTAAGGAAGCTGGAATTATGGCTCAAATAAACGCCGAGGTCCTGGCAGGGATAACACTAAGCCAGCTAGTAAATAAGGGAACACCGGTTATTTACGGAAGTGTGCCCGTTAGGGCGCGAATGGATACCCTTGGCGATTCCTATGGTGCTGTCGAAACCAGCCAGTACAACATCGACTGCGTTCAAATGGCACGATTCTACAAGTTGCCTAATTATTCTACATCGGGCGTCTGCGACACGAAGACGCCGGGGACACAAGCATCCGTGGAAAGACTGTTCTCCGATATATTAATCACTTTGAGCGGGCCTCAGTATCTGCACTGTGCATACGGTCTCCTCGACTGCAACTCGGTTTTCTGTCTTCTCCAGGCTGTCTTAGACGATGCCCATTTCCAGATGATCAGGTTTTTCCTCAAACCGCCGCGGATTAACGAAACAGAGATCGCTGAGACCCTGAAACAAATAAGAGAAGTGGCGGCAACGCCACAGAAGCTTTACATTAGCTATATTCGCCGCGTGATGCGCAGCGGGGAACTTTCAGCGCCTTATCCCTTTGAAGGGGATGGGGAGGCCGATAATGTGTTCGCTCTAGCTTACCAGAAAATGCAGCAACTACTTTCAAAACCTGTGGAGCACATAGATCAAGCTACCACTTCTAAGATATTCCGAGAAATACCTGGTATACTGCCCCGGCTAAACGTGTATGAAGAAGGGAGATAGCAATGAGTGAAGATATCATCACCTTACTTAAGGAAAATGTCATACAGGGAAGAAAGACACAGGATGACGAGGGGATAGATGAAGAACTAACCGGACCCGGGGTGGTGGAGCTAACTCAGTCGGCGCTGGATCATGATATCTCTCCGGCCGTGATAATCAAGCAAGGTCTGACTGCAGGAATGCAGGTCGTGGGGGAGAAATTCTCCACGAAGGAATACTTTATCCCGGATATGCTAGCCTCCGCCGAGGCAGTTGGCGCAGCTATGGATATCCTGAAGCCTCTTCTCGAAGCTTCAAATGTGGAAACAAAGGGGAAATTCGCCATAGTCACGGTAAAGGGAGACATCCACGATATAGGAAAGAATATCGTTGCCATCCTGCTCAAAGGGGCTGGCTACGAGGTAAATGACCTGGGCGCAGATGTGCCTACAGAAAAGATCGTGGAGATTGTAAGGGAATATAAGCCCGATTACCTGGGGCTCTCCGCTCTGCTGACCACTACGATGGTGGCCATGGGAGAGGTAATTGAGGCGCTGAAAGAGAATGGCCTCAGAGATAAGGTCAAGGTTTTGATCGGTGGGGCCGCAGTATCCAATGAATACGCCAAGGAAATAGGTGCGGATGCCTACTGCGTTGATGGGTTCGAAGCCATCAGGGTGCTCGACGCCTGCCAGGAAGCGAAGGCGTAGATTAACGATATAGAAGGGAAGTGATTATGGCAGGAATTGCCGGGATTTTAGGCACTGACAATAGTGAGCTAGATCTAATGCTTGAGAGGATCAAGTTCAGAGGCCCGCATGAGACCTGGATTAGTCGAGACAGTCAGGTAAATATAGGCTGCAATGAACTGAACATAGGAGCGGACTGTAAGGATGGCTCACATCACGCATCTGATGGCAAGAGGATAGTCGTCCTTGATGGACGTATATATAACCCAGAGAAATTGAAAATGACTGATGCAGAGGCTGTACTGTACTTCTACGACAGTTTTGGGCCACATTTCGCCAAGAAGCTGGATGGAGACTTCGCCTGTGCTATATCTGACAACGGTAAGATGATACTGGCTCGTGATAGTCTGGGCGTAAAACCCCTGTACTACGGACACAATAGCGAAGGAGCACTGTGCTTCGCCTCAGAGGCAAAGTGCCTGGTGGGCATATCTGACGATGTTAAGGAATTCTCGCCTGGTTACGTGTACTCCCACGAGCTGGGATTCCAGAACCAACTTTGTCAGGCTGTAGAAACTCCTGAGTTCAAGAACTATGAACAGGCCAAGAAGGTGCTGGCCCAGCTTCTGGAAGAGGCAACTGAGAAACGAATTAAGGACAACGCTGTGGGGGGGATCTTCCTGAGCGGAGGTCTGGACAGTAGCCTCATATCATATATTGCCAAGCAGATAAAGCCGGATATCGAAGCCTTTACCGTGAGTATGGAGGGGGGAACGGACCTACCACTGGCTAAAGATGTAACCGAATACCTGGGGATTAAGCATCATATTTTGATGTTTGGCGAAAAGGAGATAAACGAGGTATTGCCTCAGGCTATACACCACATAGAGATGTTTGAGGAAAGCTGTGTGCATGGGGCGATCGCCAATTTCCTGGCAGCGCGGTTTGTCAGCCCGTACACCAATTGCGTTCTCACCGGAGAGGGGGCCGATGAGTTTCTTGCTGGGTATGACGGTCAGTTCAGGCGGGGAGAGACTCAGGAGGAGGTTGCATGTATAGTCGATTTGCTCAGCTATGTTGCTCATAACACGGCATTGCAGAGGCTGGACAGGTTGATGGCTGCGAATTCTATCGAAGCCCGTACGCCATTTGTTGATGCAAAGGTAACCGACTTCTCTATGAAGATACCACTAAATTGCAAGATTCACGGCACGGAGCAGATTGGTAAGTGGATTCTACGCCAGGCCTTCGAGGGTTGTTTGCCCGACCATATCATTTATCAGACAAAACGGTTCTTCGCTCAGGGTTCGGGAGTAGCGGGGTTCATGCGCTCGCTGGCTGAGAAACACATTTCTGAAACCGAACTGGCAGAACACAATAGGGGAGAGGACAATCCATGGTTGTCTTCTGTAGAGGAACTGTATTACTACCGCATTTTCAAGGAGACATTTCCTCAACCTACGTTCGATAGGTTGGTAGGTAGGTGGGATCCCGCCAGGACAGATTTCTTCCGGCGCTACGTAAGGAGGGTTTAGCCTGAATCTATAACTGCAACAAAATCGCTCAACGTCTCGGATCAACTCAATCAGGAGGCGGCGTGTTCTACTAGCAGGAAGCTTGAACTAGAAGGAAGCTTCAGTCCTATAAGAAAGAGGGGTTGTTACTATGTGTGGCATAGCAGGATGTTTTGGGATACAAGATACAAAGACCATCAATCGCATGCTGGATGCATTGCCCCATCGGGGGCCGAATGACCGTGGGATTCACACTTTCAATGGCACCGTCTTTGGCCACACCAGGCTATCCATCGTCGATGTGGCCAAAGGCCATCAGCCGATTTTAGCCAACGGGGCGCAAACAGGGATCATCTGCAACGGCGAGATATACAACTTCTGGGATTTGAGGCAGAAACTCATTTCTAAGTACCAATTCCAGACCAAATCCGACACCGAGGTCATCCTCCATCTTTACCGGAAAAAGGGTCCCGATTGCGTAAGAGACCTAGACGGCATGTTCGCCTTTGCCATCTTCGATGGCGATGATTTCATGTTGGCCCGCGACCCCATCGGTATCAAACCCCTCTATTACGGCTATCTCGGGGATAAGCTCTACTTTACCTCTGAACTGGGTGCCATGACCCTCGCTGGTGTCGACGAGTGCCACGAATTCCCTGCCGGGCACTACTACACCCCCAAGGAGGGATTCGTACAATACTATGAGATTCCGCCGATTGAAGACCACCGGCTGACCGATGTGGAGGAGACCTGCAAGGTGATTCGGGAAACTTTTATCAGGGCAGTTAAGAAAAGGCTATTGGCAGACAAGGAAATTCACGTAGGCTCGTTCTGCAGCGGTGGGCTGGACAGTAGCCTGGTGGCCGCCATCGCTGCCGATGAAATTCCACATCTTCATACCTTCGTAGTGGGTATGAAAGACGAAATCGGGAATGAGAGCGATGATCTCAAGGCCTCCCGTATTGCAGCGGCGCATATTGGATCAATACACCACGAATTGATATTTACCGAGGATGAATATTACGAAGCGCTGCCAACCGTTATCAATAAGCTTGAGAGCTACGATCCCTCCCTTGTGCGCTGCGCCGTCCCCTGCTACTTCACCTGCAAGGGCGCAGCCGATTACGTGACGGTGGTACTTACTGGAGAAGGCGCTGATGAACTCTTCACCGGCTATCACTACATGAAGCATTATCCTATGGATGTTCTAAACAAGGAGGCTAGGCGCTGCATCGGCAATCTCCACAACATCAATTTGCAGCGAGCCGATCGAATGGGGATGTACTTCAGTTTGGAGCTGAGGGTTCCTTTCCTCGATGTGGAAATGGTCGATCTTTCCATGAAAATCCCTCCCGAGCTAAAGATTCGTGAGTCTGAAAAGGTGGGAGACAAGATCGAGAAATGGATCCTGCGCACGGCCTTCCAAGATACTGGTTATCTCCCCGATGATATATTGTGGCGCTACAAGGTCCAGTATACTCAAGGAGCAGGCTGTGAAGATCTTGGAGAGAAACTGGCCGAGAGTGAGATGAGTGAGGATGAATACGAACGCATCAAGGCTGAAAATCCCCAGGCTACGCTCAACAGCCGGGAAGCAGCATACTACTTTAAAATCTTCCGCCAGTTTCATCCCCAGGACTCGGTGCTGGGCTCCATTGGGATCTGGACCGGCTTTGATTTTGCCGAGGAAAGGGAGCGAGTCCGGGGCACCATGGACGGTGACCTTAAGCACGTACGCTAATAGTAGGAGAAGGAGACCAAGGTCGCATAAGACCTGATTACTCGTATCCATGAAATGGACCATATTGGGCTCCGGGGGGTGTATGGTCATCCCCAAACCCCTATGCCGCTGCCGGGTCTGCCGGGAGGCCCGTAAGAAAGGCGTTCCCTATTCCAGAGCAGGCCCCTCCGCTTTCCTTCATGACATCAACCTGCTGATCGATACGCCGGCGGAGATTTCAAGCCTCTTGAACCGTTCCCATATTCGCAACATCGATTACCTGACCTTCACCCATCTGGACCCAGACCACGTGGAAGGTCTCCGGGTAGTGGAGCAGATTGCACTGGATTTTCGCACCTGGCGTGCCTATCCAGAAAAGCAAATCTGTTTACTCCTACCTGAAGGGATAAGCGAGCGCGTGAGAAATATCCAATCTCAGTATGGCTCCGTGATCGACTTTTACCTTGAAAGCGGATTTATCCGGCTCCAGCCTTTTCAGGACGAGGTCCGGATAAAAGACGTCAGGCTCACTGCTATCCCCGTTGACCGAGGTGCCCAGATGTCTTTCGTTTACGTCTTTGAAAAGTCAGGTCGCAGGGTGGTCTATGCTCCCTGCGATATCAAGCCCTTCCCGGAGCATCGGGACGAGGTTCAAAAATCTGATCTCTTGATCATCCAACCGGGGATATTCGAAGATGGGCTGAAACATGGCTTCAACTACCCACCTGAACATGTCTCAAGAACCACCCTCTATACCTTTGAGCAGACTCTGGACTTGGCCACACGTATCCAGGCCAAAAGGGTGCTCTTCGTCCACCTGGAGGAATACTGGAACAGGAGCTATGAGGACTATTATGCCCTGGAATCGAATAACCAGATGATCCGCTTTGCCTATGATGGTATGCAGCTAACGGTGTGATACAGATACGTTTCAGCGGGGAATGGGGTGTGGGCACGGACTGGTAGCCATCCTCGAGTTGGAAAAGTAGTAGGGGAGCTAACAGCACTCCATGACCAGGTGAACAGGGCTTAGTCCCTCCGGCCAACCACAGGCAAATACCCCAGCTCATGACTTACTCGCGCCGAGCAGATCACTACTATCTCATATCTGCGGAGGTCTGGCTCCATAATCTCCTGCTCTAGACAGAAATCCAAGATTGCCTGGGCGGGGCGCTGGTTGGAGGTCGTGCCTATTGCTAATAAGAAGAAGGGTTCCCCGATATATCGGGGAACCCTTATCAAGATAGCCTCTCGGGTTAGCCCGGGAGTCTATTATCCACCCGGTTACATAAACTGAACGACAGCCTTCCCCAGCAGCGGTGAAACGAAGTATCGCATGAATGGTAGGAATAGGGCAGAGTATCGCCTGGTCAGCCCTCGGGAATAGTCTTTGAGGTAATCGGCAAAAGACTTTCGTTGGAAGTTGAGTAGTTCCTGGGACTTGCTTGTGTCATACCAGTCCAGGTAATAAGGCTTCTCGGTGAATTTGTGAGCTGGCGGCAGGGGCAACCCCATAACCCCTAGAATGGAGCCGACCATATCTTTGTACAACATTTGCTGTTCAGGCCCACCGCTAATAACCAGTGTATTCCCCTTTAGGGTGCTGAAATTCTTGACCGCATTGAGTATCGCCAAAGCCAAATCATCGGGATGGCAGAACTCAACTCGATTATTCAGCGGTATAGAAAACATGCGCCTTAGGTCGCTCACTTCATAGTCAAAGTACATGACTGCAGTCAGGCGCAGGATGAGGAAGTCAATACCTGATTCTTTAATCAATTTCTCTGCTTCAAGCTTGGTCTCGCCGTAGGCACCCCTGGGATTAGGATCATTTTTATCTGGTGATAGGGGTTCCGTAGCATTGGGGGTGAGACCAAACACCGCTACCGAGGAAGTAAATACCAATGGAATATGCCCACCTTTCTCTTTGATACAGTCGACAATTATTCCAGTTCCACTTACATTAACCTTCCTGGCCAGTTCAGGCTTTTCGTAGGCTACAGGGGGCAAGATGCCAGCCATATGGACCACTATGTCTACTTCTTCCAGCGCCTTCCGAACCGAGTCAGGTTGTGTGATATCTCCCCATACGATTTCTGCCTTTCTCCCGAGTTCCTTGACGCTCTCCCGGTTGCGGTCATTATTTAGATCGTATACACGAACCTGATATCCGTTTTTCAGAAAGGCCTTACACACATTTACTCCCAACCTTCCTGCTCCACCTGTAACTAACACACGCACGCGACCTCTCCTCTCACTTTATTTCTGGACCCGTCTATTTTTATTATATTCGGGTAAATCTGATAACCTGTCATATCCCTCTTAATGCGGCCTTAGGAGTTATCTTGCTCCCCGACATGCGCAAGGTCCGGCAAGCTACGGCGAGAGAATTCAGCAGACGTGGATGTATCGCGATCCATCTGTGACCATGAGTCTGGCCCGTAATTGTCGAATTCCTTTTCTTCGCCGCATAACTTACACACGCCTCTACTAGTGGGGCCATTAGGGCTCTCGACTATCCAGTAGTGGCAGCACTTGCCTTTGCTAGTCGATTCTTCGGGCACAGTCCTAATATTGTTTACCATTTTAATAGCTCCTCCCTGAGTTCAGGAAGATCGAAGGGATTTTATTTCACCTCGTAGAACTCAGCAGTATGGTTCCTAACTACATCCTATGATTGGTCCATCCACAGCCGGCTACCGTGTGAAGATTTTGCTCCCTATTGGTTGCCACCGTTACTATTGAACCGATCACTTTATATATCCTCTCTCTTCTGTAACGCGACCGGGCAGGTAGCCCGCTTACCCAAAGTTCCACGCTTAACCTTGCCGCAAACCATCCTTCGTTACCTTCCCGGCTTGTATGAGCACCTGTAGCGCTTCAGTAATTAGCATCAGTTGGGGGGGAGCGCATGCTCTCATTATCTTACCGAGCCAATCACGGGATACCTGCCACACTCCACTTATCAGCTTCTCCCCCTCATCTGAAAGGCTACACAGAACCACACGGCGGTCCTCAGGGTCACCCTCCCGTATTAACATACCTCTTTCAACCAGCCGCTCTACCACCCCCGTTGCTGTAGCCAGACTTACTTCAAGTCCGGAAGCGATATCACTCATACGTAGAGGACCGCTTACGAATATTAGCAGAACGACTTTGAGCTGAGACGTGGTTACGTCTATATGAAGCCACTCTTTAGGAAGCATGGGAAGCCACGCCTGGAACGCCTTGTCCGTAAGCTGGAGGATATTCTCAATGAGATCCCCTTTTTGCTGCTTCTGTGCCATCTAAAGCTCCCGCCGCAAGATTTGTGTAATGCCTACAATAATCACCGCACTAACCATTAGTATCATATTAATTATTAGCATTATACCAATAATATGGTGCTTTGTCAATACCTTCTGAGGAAAAGTCCAGAATTGGAAGCAAAGTCAACTTGGGGCGCACTGTGACGATTGAATCGCCTTAGAGAGGCTGATGGCACGGGATACCTGGAAGTCCCTGGCAAAGCGGGGGTATGGTTGCCACTGGGTGATTCCGATTGCACAATTGATCAATTTGTTCACTCGGTCACAGTATAGCGTAGTGTGCAATTGGCGGACACATGACCAATTGAAGGAAAGGCGTGGCGGTGGCTGTATCCGGAATCTGTTTACCTACGCCTGCCTGAACCACACCCCCGCCTGCCATCACCATCACCATCACCGCCAGGATTAACACTAGAAATACTACTAGTGGTTTCTTCATCTCTTATCACCTCCTTCCTTCTCAGGATTGCCCTATTGACAAACTTGGTATTATATGTTATGATCTGTTAAGATATGTTAAGTAATTATAGGCTAATAAGAGTAAAAATAATTAAAGTAAGGGAAAGTGATGATGACAGAGGAAAGCTCCGGGCGTCGGCGCGGGAATAATGAGGGGAACCAGTTTCCAGACAGGCTCCTCACTGTGCGTGAGGTAGCGGACCTGCTTCACGTGCACACCAATACGGCGCGGCGCTGGAGCGACCTCGGGCTGATAAAAAGCTACCGCGTTGGCCCCCGCGGCGACCGAAGATTCAGGGCTGAGGACCTCAATAGCTTTATCACCACCATTAAGCCAAACTTGGGTGGCGCCGCGCTCATCGTCGACGATGACCCTGGGATTCGGCAACTCATGACGGATGCCATTATGGAGCAAGGTTATAAGGTGGTCGCCGTGGACAGTGGTGAGAGTGCCCTGGAGGAACTGGACAGGCAGCGCTTTGACCTGATCTTCCTCGATCTGGTGCTGCCGCGGTTGAGCGGGGTGGAGGTGCTCCGAAACATAAAGGAGCGTAGCAATAAAACAATGGTGGCTGTTATTACCGGCTATGGTGACGACCCCGTAGCTCTGGAGGCGATGTCGATGGGGCCTCTGTTTTTTATTCGAAAGCCCTTTCAGATGTCCGAGATAACCGAGGTTCTCGACGCAGTAATGCGGCCCAAGCCCTAGCCTCACCTACCTGAAGGTAGCAAAAATCAAGCTTTTTTCGTGCACTCCCCGTGATCCGCGTGTTAAATGTAAGCCAGCTTCCCTGTCTCTATAGGTGGCAATAATATATATAATGACAAAATGAAAACCGCCATTCTGTATATGATATGGACCCCTTGCTCAGCGAACCCCTTGAACCATGAGTAAGCCGAGCTCCAGAGTCCTCAACGATAAGGAGGTCACCTTACTATTCTGTAGCATAATGTTCTGATTGAGATAGCGATAGCGGATAAGGTTATAATGACACCAGCACAACCACCAATCAGAATCCAGAACCAGTCCATGTACATCTCATTCCTCCTTTCATGTTAAGCCCTGAAGCTTGTTGAGGAATGTCCCCTACAAGTCTAGTACGCCCCTCGCCTTGCGAAGGATAAGCCCACGCTCCCAAGTAAGGACAACTGATTATTAGAGACGAGCTTGGGCAAGGCTTGAGCTCTGTCAATTGGAATATCCCTTGATTTTGACTGAAAACCAGCACTCACTGCCTGACTCTAAGGGGATAGGCTGTGGAGGCAGGTTTGATTCAGATTTTAGCAGCGTCACCGCTTCCACAGGACTAACCAAACCCTTCCCCATGCCACCTCCAGCAGCCTGCACGCAGCTAGCTTCGATTGCCGCTCTGACTTCGTCATTGACCCAACCATAGCCATCGCCATCGATGGCTATGCCGTAAAGGAGCGCTGCCAGCCCAGCAACATGGGCTGTAGCCTGGGATGTGCCGGTCTTGTAGCCATACTCATTATCCGGGAGCGTAGAGTAGACCTGATACCCTGGTGCAGCAACATCCACCCAGTCACCATGGTTCGCCAGCGGTGCCCGTGATCCATCCTCCCTTGTCGCCGTCACAGCAATGCATTCAGGATAGTAGGCCGGATATTGCGGCAATGAGCCGCCCTCATTGCCTGCGGCGGCGATTATAAGCGCCCCATGATTCCAGGCATAGGCTACGGCCTCCTCCAGTTCCTGCGACGGCTCGGACAGGCGCAGGCTTATGCTCAAAATGTTGGCCCCTCTATCCACTGCCCACACGATGCCATCGGCTATTGCCGCCGCATCGCACCTTCCCCTATCATCGGTCACCTTAACGTTCATTATCAGACTCTCCGGAGCTACCCCGGCAATACCTATGCTGTTACCTGTATTTGCAGCGATTATGCCAGCGATATGCGTACCATGGCCGTGAAGGTCGTTTACTACCGGGCTATCGCCGAGGTTGACCTCAGCCACAACCCTGCCGACGAGGTCCTCATGGTCCCGGTCAATGCCGGTGTCGAGGATGGCAACCAAGGTACCGGGGCTGCCCTGATTCGGAGTCCAGACCTGCGACCAGTCTATCTCGCCGAGAGACTCCTGCAGGTCTACTAAAATGTCGCTGGCAAAATTCACCTCAGCAGATGCAGCGTGGTCCGATAGGTCACCGGCAGCAGCCGTGGCGACCAAGTCAGCGATTTGGCCTGGGCCGGCATATAGGTAGATGAGCTCTAGGCCTAAGCATGCTAACAGCAAGCGCTTCTTCATGTTCCATTTCCCACCATGGGCTGAGGCTCTTTACGATGGCCCATCTGTATTGCCGGTGGATGACCCATAAGTACCGATATGGCCCCCACCGGTTGCCTACATACTCTACACCGTATTTTATATTTTGTCAAGTGATTTTAATCTATATTACGCTATACCAATTAATAATGGCAAATAGTATACACAAGAGGTTGGGGCAACAAACTTCCCAATTGCCGATGGTGCTCCTGCCATCGGCGGCATGCTTGCCGGGCGGCGCTTTTTGCCTGTGGCAACCTTTAAAAGCTGTTAAATCCTGGGCACATCTTTGATGATTAGCACCCCTCGTTGCCGACAAACCTGTCGAGGTCCTCCCAGCGGGGCCTTCTGTCGCCACGGAACATAACACGGTGGGCCTTCAGCAGCCCGCGATCGCTCCAGGACCGAACCGTGTGTGTAAACGTTGAGCATGCCGCAGCCTCAAGGACGCTGAGGAATCCACCTGGAATGTGGCTCTCGTTCATGAAATTACCCACGCAGTATGAGAAGGCGAAATCGTCGGGTTTTTCACAAAAGGTGTGGGAGAAGTTAAGATAAGTGATATTAATGCAAATTGACTTACACTACATTGGCCATGCGATAATAAAACCATTGAATAGGAAAAGAGTATTTCATCAAGCGAGCATTTATCGAAAACGAATACCGCTAAATAGACATAACAGCTGCACTTTAATTGAGAGGGGGAAATGATATAAATGGCTCAACATCAAAATGGACAATTGCTAACGCTGGCCCTACTCATTATGACTGTCGGGGCATTCATTATTGGAGCGATGTTACATTATCTCAACGCCAGCCTACTGCTAGCTGCCAAGAGTGAAGAGAGGGCCATTACCTACTATGCCGCCGATTCCGGATTTGAATATGCCGTCTTCTGGTTACAGGGGGGTCAGGAGTTAGAGGGATGGAATGAGACGGAAGAAAAGAAGTGGGAACGTGAACCCTACGAAATTAATGGCAGAACTGTAGATGTCAGTATAGAGGATATGGGCGACAATATTTACAAGGTTACCTCCAGAGCTTACCCTGCCGACGGTGCTAACACCATAATTGAGTCATACGTAAAAATAGAAACGGAAGATATACCCCTATACGCCAGCAACGCACTTGTCAGCAACGGCGACATGAAAGGCGGAAGTGACACCTATGTGGAAGGCGGCGTTATTTATACTGGCGACCTCGATATAGGAGATAACTGGCAGGGTGACTATCCTGAACCGGTACCTGAAATACCAGACTGGCCGGTCGCTCAGGACCTCATCGACTTCTACCTACAGGATGTAGATGTTTCTGACCCTTATCCTGACGATGTCATAAGTATAACCGAGGACACAGAGCTAGGGCCATTATATTGGTCAGGAGACAAACTAGAAATCAAGGCCGATGTTGATGATGTGACTTTAACGCTAACGGGGACCATCTATGTCCAAGGCGAAGTAGTATTTAATTTCGGTAACGCCGATTGTTGGATAGACCTCAACGGGCAGACTATCTTCGCTGAAGGTACAACGGATAATCCTGCTATTTCGGTGACCAGCGGGTCGCAGCTTGATGGATCTGGAGCCATCCTTGCAACCGGGGGAGATATTTACATAGCATCGGACGTATCTACTGAATTTGGGGATCCGGATGATCCAAATTACATTTTATGTATGGCTGTCGACGGGAAGCTCGATATGCAATCTACTAGTACTTGGCATGGGTCACTTGCTGGAAACACTGTGATAACTGTACAATCCAACGGCAGTTTTGTTTATACGGGGTACTCGGACATAAATTTCCCCTATGCCGGTACAGGCACACCGGAAATCCTCACGTATAACATTATCGATTAGTTGTATGGCGCACCATCTATTCAAGCGCTTTTTTAGCAGCTTCTCTCGACCCAGGAAATTTTAGAAGGGGAAATTATCGGGATTTGGATAAAAAGGTGTGAGATAAAGGAAGTTAAGTTAGCTTTCTACAAGTTGACCTACACGGATTTATATGCAAATATTATATCGTGGTAAGAAAATCAATATGTGGGCACAATAATATAAAGTATAGTGCCCACGATGGCGCTCTGCTGCAGGAGGAAAGCGATGGCTAAGTCAAGACAAACGATAAAGAACTTTAGAGTAGTCCCAGTATTATTAATGGCGCTGATTCTGGCGGTGGGTCCTTCCCTGTCGCTAGATGTGCCATCTGTATCCGCGCTCACACCACCCTCAGTCTGGAACCTTACCGATTACAGCTTTATTACCTACGACTGCACAATCCAGCTCGGTACTGGCGGCGGCCCTCTGGAACCAGCCCCCGGCTGCGACGACTATTTCACCGACACGCTTGAGCGACCCACGATTCAGAAACCGGATCCGAACAAACGAGATGACTACTACGCCAGGCTCGATATTGAGCGAGTACTCGTGGGGGAGGACACTACTTTCTTCTACTTCGCTATCGATGTAGTAGGCCTGGACCCGGGTGTCGATTCTTTACCAGACTTCTACGGCTATGAGATGGACTTTGACTACGATAATCGCGGAGATTACTTCTTAGAGGTTAAGTCGCCCAAGGACATCGGTACCTCGTGGAGCCAGAAAGATCTCTACCTGTATTACGACACCGACGGCCAAGTGGGGGATACAAATCCCCTTACACCACAGGGCAATGGTGGCGAAAACGGTTATGAGACGACCCTCTGGGAGGTAGGCTATTCACCTGCCGACGCTTGTTGGGCTCGGATCAATCCCGATGATGAAACTGTGGTTGAGATCGCTATTGATAAAGCTTTTGTCGGTAACCCCGCAGGTGCTGCCCTTCGTGGCTGGGCCAGCAAGGGATCTCAAGACTACCAGATCCTTTACTATCACGACGAGTACGATGAGGATGGATATGGCTCGCCTTATCAGGGCAGCCCGTATTTCCCGCCACAAAACATTTACGAAGTTGACAATAGCAGGTGGGGTGGCCTGCCCGGGGAGCCTGGACTGTGGATTGAGAAGGTGGCGGTGGACTTAAATGGTGGGGATGTGAAACCGGGTGATGAAATCCAGTACACCATCAACTATAGGAACGATGGAGATGCTGATGCGACTGGAGTATACATAGTTGACGATTACGACCAGAGTGCGTTCACGCTGCCACTCTACGAGTTCACTGATGGTGCCTTTGGCAACCACAACGACAACAGCGATACAATCCGCTGGCCCAGCACCGGCGGCATAACTGTGAATGCTGGGGCTAGTGGGTCCGTGAGCTATAAGGCCACGTTGAAGGACGCGTTCGCTAATGAGGAGACACCTGTTTGCAATACTGGCACCATCCACTCTAATGAGCAGGAACCGGTGGATGTTGAGAAGTGCATCACTGTGTTAGCGGAGCCTGGACTGTGGATTGAGAAGGTGGCGGTGGACTTAAATGGTGGGGATGTGAAACCGGGTGATGAAATCCAGTACACCATTAACTACAAGAACGAAGGTAATGCCGACGCCACCGGCGTTTACATTGTGGACGACTACGACCAGACCGCTTTCTCCAGCATCTCCAGCATCACTAACGGTGACTTCCCCGACAACAACGACAACGGGGACACTATCCGCTGGCCCAGCACCGGCGGCATAACCCTGACTCCCGGCGCCAGCGGCTCGGTGAGCTACGACGCTACCCTGAACGCGGTATTCCCATTGGGGGTGACCTATGTTGACAACACGGCCACGATCGACTCCAACGAGACCGATCCAGTGGATGATGATGAGACAGTCGTCGTTGTCGTCGCTGAGTGCGAGATAGAGGCTTTCGCCTCCAACAATGGGCCCGTATGTGAAGGACAACCTGTTCAGCTTTTTGGCGAGCCTATTGGTGGTAGGGCCCCTTACCAGTATAGCTGGTCCGGGCCTCAAGGATTCTCGACCAATGAGCAGAATCCATTTGTGAGCCCGGCGGTGGCTGGCACTTACACGCTTGTGGTAACCGATGCTGATGGATGCGCTGGTGTTGATACCACATTGGTAGTAGTTAACCCCTTGCCCGACTGCACCATCACAGCACCTTCGCCGGTATTTCCCGGTTCCAATAACATTGCCTCGGTGACGCCAGCAGGCGGCACATATTTCTGGTCGGTCACGGGACAAGGTACCCTTGCTGGTGGTCAGAACACTCCCTCTATCACCTGGACTGCCGGCTCCGAGGGAACGGCGACTATTAGTGTGACAGTGACCGACGCCAACGGTTGCCATAGCACCTGCTATCGGACGGTTACAGTAAGGCCTTTGCCTACGCCTACACCTCCACCTCCACCGTGCTCACCTGAAATACAGCTAGCAGTGCTCCTGGACGGGTCCAGCACCATGAACAGCACGGAGTGGCAGACCCAGCTTGATGGGCTGTCAGAAGCTATACTGGATACTGAGTGCATGCCCGATTGCTATGTGGAGCTAACGGTAATCCAATTCGCCGGTGAGATCTGGGGCGACGCTCGCACGGAAATCCCACCCACCGTCATAAATTCCGACAACCGGGAAGACGTTGCACAGGATGTTCTGGACATCGTGAAGAGTGCAGGGATTACGCCGATGGAAGCCGGTATAGACCGGGCGGTGGACGAACTCCGCAGCTCAATATACTTCCGCTCTGCTCTGAAGCAGATCATTAATATAAGTAGTGACGTTCAAGAGAATACATTAGATCGACCTGCAATAGAGGAGGCACGCGATGCCGCTACAAATTATGTGGATGAGATCAGCGCCGAGGGCGTCGGCGATTTCCGCATACCAGAAGACCAAGACTGGATGCAGAACCGCATCGTTCACCCCGGATTTCCTACTGGAACCGGTAATATAGCCCCATACTCCTGGGATCCTGGGTGGGTGTATGCGGTTGGAACCGACGCTGATAAATTCAAGGAAGCAATCTGCCACAAAATAGGGCTCACCAACTACGCACCGGTGGCGATAGATGATGCCTACAGCGTGGATCAGGACACCACCCGCAATGTGGCTGCGCCGGGCATCCTGACCAACGACACCGATGCTGATGGCGACTCGCTCACTGCAATTCTGGTCAGCGACGTCGGCCACGGCACGCTTATCCTGAATACTGTCGGTTCCTTCAGCTATACTCCTGGTGCCGGCTTCACCGGCCCGGACAGCTTCACCTACAAGGCTAACGACGGGACGGTCGACTCCAACGTTGCCACGGTGACCATAACCGTCAGCGCGATCGGCCCTGGCCCGGGACCCGGCCTAGTTGCATATATAGTAATCTCACCTGACACCGCTACAATCACCGCCAGCGATTCCCAGGCCTACACTGCTGAGGCCTTCGATGCCTTGGACAACAGCCTGGGCGATGTCACCAACGATACCGTGTTCTCCATAATAGAGGCTGGCGACGGTGGCAGCTGGGTTGACAACGTCTATACCTCCCAGTACGCCGGGACGTGGACGGTGACCGGCAACATGGCGGTGCCCGGCACCTATGATGGCATTAGCGATACCGCCAGCCTCACGGTCAACGCTGGCTCACTGGACCACATCGTGATCTCCGCTGACACCGATACTATCACCGCCGGCGATACCCTGGCCTTCAGTGCTGAGGCCTTTGATAGCCTTGAAAACAGCCTGGGCTATGTCACCAGTGAGACCGACTTCACCATAGAGGTGGGGGCCGGTGGCAGCTGGGCTGACAACGTCTATACCTCTGAGAACGCCGGTACCTGGACGGTGACTGGCACCTATTATGCCATGAGCGATACCTATAGCCTGACGGTCAATACTCCCGGAGGCGGCGGAGGTGGCGGTGGAGGAGGCGGGCGACCACAATACCTGACGGTGAACTGGGAAGGCGAGATCACTCAGGAGCGCATTACAAGTAGCGGGAAGCTCCGTGCAACTCTGGAAGCACCGAGCCCCGATGGTATGCACCTGCTCGTGATAGATAAAGGTACCATAACACTCGACAGTGAAGGCGAGGTTGTCAAGCTAATAGAGATTACCGAAGTAACGGCGCCATCCCTGCCAGCCAGTACCGCGTTAGTTGGTAGCGCTTATGACTTCGGCGTCAACTCGAGCATCACCTTCAGTGAGCCGGTGACGCTCACCCTGAGTTACAACGTCAGCGATTTGCGCGATGATACGCTGGCCTTAAGCATGCGCCGCTTTAGCATCGAGGATGGCTTGTGGGAGGTGGTGGAGACCGAGAGCAGCCAGATCGCTGAGATAGGAAGCTTTACCGGCAAGCCGGATGGCTTCAGCGTTTTTGCCATACTTGCTGATCTCCCCAGCTTCGAAGTGAGCAACCTATCTATCAGCCCCTCAGAGAGAGATATATGGGATTTCCCCACTTTTGCGGTGAGGAAGGGAGAGGAAGCTGTAGTCACCGCCGATGTGACCAACACCGGCAATTATGAGGCAAGCTATATCGCTAGTCTTCAGGTAAACGGGGAAATAGTGGACAGCCAAGAGTTAACCCTCGCCCCTGGGCAAACCGGACAGGTTACCTTCACCATTTCCAGCACTGAACAGGGGGATTACCAAATAGTCGTGGGCGGTCTGAGCGTTGAATTCACTAGTTCTTTGTGGATCAACTGGTTGCTCATTGGCGCAATTCTTGGTGCCCTGTTCCTGATCGTTTTGCTGCTTGTGGGTTGGCGGTATAGGAAGAGACAAAAGCCTGCAGAGCAGCCTGCGGAATAGAGTGCCCTGAGAGAATAAGAACCAGATATACGGTTACGTCTAGGCGCTGGGGGCGATATACATTGACCCCAGCGCCTTAATAATATTCGCTGTGTTAATGCATCGCTGTCCGCATTGTTCACTCGGTCACAGCATAGCTGGAGTTGTGCTGTCCGAAGGGGACTAAAAATAAATTGCGTGTATATTGAGACTGCTGAAATAGTCTCAATCAACCCCCTAATCCCCCAATCTTGGGGGACCTTTTAAAGCTGGGGGATACCCCCAGACCCCCGGCCCCGATATAATCGGGGCACCTCTTTTTCAGCGGTCCCTATTATAGAGTAACTTACCCCGGCTTAATGCGAAGTTTAATATCCTCCACCGCTATTTCGGCGCTCTTGGCACAGGCACCAAGTCCTATCCAACCTGGGGGTTTTACCCCATCACCGACATTGTATAGGTTTTCTATGGAGGTCTTCTGCGGCAGGTCATAGCCCGGCCAACTATGATATCCCGGACATTCTCCACGGAAATAACTGGCAACCAGGATCTCAGCATGCTCATCAAATCCGGGGATATTATCTCTCAAATCCTGAATCATCAGTTCCTTATCCTTCTTGAAATCATACGGGGGTAATGAAGAGAGCGGTGTACCTCCCGCCATGAGCAGGTGCTTTCCTTTGGGGGCGTGCTCCGGGCAGAGTAGCGTCGGGCAGTTCATCACGCTCAGCCTCCGGCCTAATACAAATATAAGGGATGAGCAATCCACCAGGGGTCTATCGCTGGCAATATGCATGGCCATAAAAGGAGCTGGCCTCAGGGTTTCCCTGAGCTGTTTTAGGTACCCCTGGTCAAAATTCTCGCTCCCCGCCAGCGCTACAGTTTTCTGGGGACCGGTATTGCTAACCACTGCTTTAGCCACCACCTCGATAACATCATCACCCCGCTGGACTATTGCACCCCTTGCCATCCCACCATCCACCACGATTTCCTGGGCCCGGCACCGAGTCCACACCTGCCCCCCTTTGTCCTGAATCGCTTTCGCCAGCGATTCCATCAGGGCTAAATTGCCTTGGGGCGCAATCCCAATACCCTGGCCTTTCGGCGCTTTAAGGTACTCAAAGAACTTTCCCGCCGGCAATTCATCGTCATTTACGAAGTGAGTCGGGCTGACAAGCGCCCAGAAAGTCTTCAGCACCCTCTCGTTCTGCGTATATTGAAGGAGCCATTCCCGCAGGGAAATGCTGTCCGAGGGCTCCTGCCAGGTTAAACCCCGCTTCAAAGCCCCCATCACACGCTCCGCTTCGCTTTCGTCATGGCAAGCCTGGGAAACAAGCGCCCTTAGCCCACCTTTCAGAGGCAACTCATGGTCTTTTTTATCAATCCGATAGCGAATTGGGGGTACGGGGCGGACGTCGAGCTTGGCCCCAATAGCATTAAAGGCCCTCTCTACTGCCCCACCCATCTCCACCTCTATCGCGCCGGTGGTAATCTTGAAACCCTTATGTTCTATTGTGGAATAGCGGCCGCCTACTCGAGGCAGCCGTTCCACCACTAAAGTCTTATAGCCCCCAGCAGCAAGCAATGCCGCCGCAGATAATCCTCCCATCCCCGAACCGATAACTACCACATCATAATTCTCTCGCTTCACCTAACCCTCCTCTTTCGTCCCTTCAAACGGCTATTCACATCGATACGGAAAGAATCTAGCACACGGGGGACTATCAGTCAATCTGGATGGGATTAGTATTGACAAACGGGTAACCGCTCGCTAGGATGCGGGTGCTTGCCATCGCGTTCCTAAGGAGATAAAAGTCACATACAAGAGCCAGCCACGAATCTAAAATTTGATCTAAAATCAGGAGGTTGAAAATGAGTGCCCGAGAGGTGAAGGTCTATTCCACCCCCACGTGCCCCTGGTGTCATAGGGTCAAGCAATTCCTCGAGGCTAATGGCATTTCATATCAAGACTTCAATGTCGCCGAGGATCCCGCCGCCCGCGAGGAGATGATCAATAAATGTGAACAACTGGCAGTTCCCACCATTTGCATTGATGGCGAGGTCATCGTGGGGTTCAACGAGGCTCAGCTCAAAGAGAAATTGGGCCTCTAAATTGCCGGAGGTGCTTATGCACGAACTGATCATTATTGGCGGTGGTCCGGCAGGGATGACAGCCGCGGTCTATGCTGCCCGAAAGCGGGTAGATGCCCTGCTCCTCAGTAAGGACATTGGAGGGCAAGTTCTCACTACAACCGGCGTTGAGAACTACATGGGCTATCAGTATATTGAAGGCTTTGAGCTGATGCAGAAGTTCGAGGAGCAGGTGAAGCAATTTCCGCTGGAGCAGAAGATCGGTCAGGGAGTAGCTGGATTATCACAACTGGATGCGGGATTTGATGTCAGGACAGATAATGGTGAAAGCCATCAGGCGAAGGCAGTAATCGTCGCTACCGGGAAGCGTCCCCGCCCGCTCAACGTTCCCGGTGAGCAGCAGCTAAGGGGCAGAGGTGTAACCTATTGCGCGATTTGCGATGGCCCTCTATTTACCGGGCAAAAGGTGGCTGTTATCGGCGGTGGCAATTCCGCCCTGGAAGCTGCGGATGATATGGTCAAGATCGCACAGTATGTCTATCTGGTGTCACTGACACCATTAACCGGCGACCAGATACTCATTGACAGAGTGAAAGATGCCTCCAATCTGACCGCGTTTCTGGAGCATGAGGTGGTGGCGATCGAGGGGGAAAGCCGTGTGGAAGCTATCGCCATCAGGGATTTGAAAAGTGGAGAGGAAAAGAGGCTTGAGGTCGGGGGCATTTTTATCGAGATCGGGCTTATCCCCAACTCGGAATTGGCCAGAGAAATCGCCAGGCTCAATAATCTAGGTGAGATCGAGGTAAATTGCGCCACTGAAACTGGGGTGCCCGGGCTCTTCGCTGCCGGGGACGTGACCAATGTGGTGGAGAAGCAGATCGTTGTCGCCGCCGGGGAGGGAGCCAAGGCCGCGCTACAGGCGCACAAGTATATCCAGCGATTATAAGGGGGTGACAAATGGGCATATTTTTCTCTGGCAGTGAACTGGTGAACATCGCTATTGGGATTGAGCGAAGCGGAGCCGCTTTTTACGATGCCCTGGTAAAGTCTGCCAGGAATGAAGCATCTAGAGTTATTTATGAGTATCTGGCTGTTGAGGAGAAAAAGCATATAGAAATCTTCCAAAATATGCTGGGCTCACTTGCAGACTATACACCACCAGAGACTTACACTGAAGAGTATGACCGGTATCTGAAAGCGCTGATCGACTCCGCTGTCTTCCGCGACGATCAGACTGCCCGCGAGATGGCACAAAGGTCAGCGAGTGAAGCCGAAGCTATCCAGATCGCTATAAGCGCAGAAAAGGATTCTATACTGTTCTATTCGAACTTGCGAGAACTGGTTCGGCGGTCAGACCGCGAGGCAGTCGATAAGATAATAGAGGAGGAGAGGTCTCACCTGAGGCAGCTTTCAGACCTGATGAAAGACTTCAGCAAGCGGTGACAAGGAGGCAAGATTGAGAGTCCTGGGGATTATGGGGAGCCCAAGGATAAAAGGCAATACCGATCTGCTGCTGGATGAAGCCTTGAAGGGGGCCCAGAGTCAGGGGGCAGAGGTCGAGAAGATCACCGTCGATAAGCTCAAGATATCCCCGTGCCGCGAATACTATGGTTGCCTGAGGGACGGTAATTGCATCATAAGAGACGACATGGATGGCATATACCCCAAGCTCCTCAATGCCGATGGGGTAATAGTAGCCTCGCCGATGTTTTTCTACGGACTGACCAGTCAGCTTAAGGCGCTCATCGACCGGTGCCAGGCGCTGTGGGCCAGGAAATACATACTCAAGCAGAACCCGCCCGGCTCGGGGAGAAAGGGCGCCTTTATCGCTGTTGGGGCTACCAAGGGCCGGAAGTTGTTTGACGGGTCTATACTAACGGTAAAATACTTCTTCCAAGCTATCGGCATCGAGTATACCGAGGAGCTTCTCGTCCGCGGCGTGGATAAGAAAGGGGAGATCAGGGAGCACCCCACCGCACTCAAGGACGCCTTTGAACTTGGTAAGAGTCTGGCCCAAAGATAGCGTTCCCAATAATTAATGAGGAAAAGATAGAGCGCTGAGGTGTAGATATGAGGTCTGTATGTCCCGGTCAAGATTTCAGAAACCTGCGGGTGGAACTATACAAGTGCTCGAACTGTGGTGCAGAGGAGGAGATCTTCTCTAACGAGACTAAGGCTAAGTGCCACGAGTGCGGCGAGTGGATCTACAAAGAGAAGCTTCCTTCCTGCATCGACTGGTGTGCTTCAGCCCGCCAGTGTCTGGGAGAGGAGAGATGGAAGGGTTTAAAGGGCTGCGAGTAGCAGTAACTTTCAGATAGGAGGTAACCTTTTGAACGAAAAACTCCAAATGGAAATTCAAGCTTCTCTGGTTAGCGGTAGGCTTCCCTGCGCCGTGGCGTTTAAGATAGCTAAGAAGCTGAAAGTTAGCCCCAGACAGGTTGGAGATACAGCGAACAGACTAAATATAAAGATAATGAGCTGCCAGTTGGGTTGTTTCCCGTAATTTTAGCTGCGATTACATGCTTGTCGCGGGCTAGTTGTTCGTGGAGGTCTGAAATGGAAACAAAGGTGTTGAGAAAAATCGTCAGAATAGACAAGGAGAAGTGCGACGAATGGTCAGAGATTATGTCCATCTGGAATTAGATCGGGAGATCGAATCTATTAGCGGCACTTATACTCCGCTTAAAGAATTAAGGCTAAACATAAATGGCAGGGATATCTTATGTGTAGTCGGGATGGCTGTAGTAGATACCGCATGTTGCGGGTCTGGCAGCTTTATCTACGCTACTGTTCCGGGATATGTCGTTACCTGGAAAGGAAGAATAGACGAATCAGGACTATCGGTATCACAGGTGGAACCCGTCGAGGATGAAACCGTCAGGCATGAGATCGCAAAGACAATCATGGAAACCGAGATCATAAATAACTGTAACGTCAACTTCTGGTAGCTTCGCTTTTACAACCAAGGTCGGCGTGTCGGTGACCAGTTCTGTAGCGGTCAGAAGATAGATCTAATATAAGATTAGCGATCAGTATTTTCAAAGAGAGGAGGATCTGGATATTATGAGCGAGCGATCTAATAAAAAAGAAACCAAGAAACAGATGATAAAGGATTTGATCCAGCAGTTACACGCCGGAGTAAGCCCTGATGAGGTCAAAGAGAAATTTAAAGCAGTCTTAAAAGATATAGGCCCTACAGAGATAGCGTACGTAGAGGAAGAGCTTGTAAACCAGGGGCTACCCAGGCAAGAACTACAGAAACTCTGTAAAGTTCATCTCGCTGTTTTCAGAGAGTCGCTGGAGAAACCAAAAAGCGAAGTCCCGCCCGGCCATCCGATACGCATCCTGTTGAAAGAGCATGAGCTGGTAAAAGGATTTGTTGAGGGCCTTTCCTCTCTTCTTTCCAAGGTTGAATTGGCGAGAGACTTGGAAAGTATCGAAAGCGAATTATCGCAGATCGAAGAGCTCTTGAGCCATCTCAAAGAATATGACAGGCATAAGGTAAGAGAGGAGAACACCCTGTTTCCATACTTGGAGAAACACGGGGTAACCCAACCACCAGCCATAATGTGTACTAAACACGATCGGCAGCGGAAGGAAATCAAAGAAGCTAGCAAAATCTTGGAAGCTAAAGAAACCCTTGACTTCGAAGAGCTCAAAGGAAAACTCCTCTCCCATCTCAAAAATCTCACTGGCCTCATTCCAGACCACTTTTACAAGGAAGAGAACATACTATTCCCTATGGCACTGGAACTCATCGGTGACGTGGAGTGGCATGATATAAAAGCATCAATGGATGATCTGGGGTATTGCTACTTCACACCAGAAGAGGCTATCGGCGAAAGAGTAGCACTGGCAAAGGACACTAAGGAACAGGGAGGAGTAATGACTTTTGAAATCGGCTCAATAACAAAAGAGGAGTTAGAGGCAATGTTGAACACCCTGCCCGTGGATATCACCTTTGTTGATAAAGAAGACACGGTGCGCTACTTCAGCCAGAACAAGGAGCGAATCTTTCCCCGGGCGAAGGCAATCATCGGACGAAAGGTCCAGCAATGCCATCCTCAAAAGAGCGT
>JAGMCC010000020.1 GCA_023129355.1 Dehalococcoidia bacterium
AGGCTCGCTTGGGGCATTGAATGCAACGGCTGGCTTCAGCCAGCGCCATCTCCGCAGTATATCCCAGGGCTACCTCATTGAAATTCTTGGCCCGCACCAGGGGCTCCTGCTTGGGCATTGGCACGCGGTTCAGATCCAATTTAGCCATGGCTTGCCACCTACCCGCACGCACATTCCGTGGCGTGTTTTTCCTCATCGAGATAGATACGCTGGCGGGCGAAGAGAAGGTCCCAATCGACCTGGTGCCCATCGAACTCAGGGCCATCGACGCAGGTAAACTTTGTCTCGCCACCCACCTCCACCCTGCAGCAGCCGCACATCCCGGTGCCGTCGACCATGATCGGGTTGAGGCTGACAATGGTGGGGACAGCGAAGGGCTCGGTGGTCTTAGCACAGAACTTCATCATAATCGCAGGGCCTATGGCAACCACCCGGTCAACCTTCTCAGCCCCCTCCATAAGCTCCTTCAGTGGCTCGGTGACCAGGCCCTTACGAGCATAGGAGCCATCATCGGTGGTCACCGTCAGGCTATCGCTTACCTCTCTCACCCGCTCCTCCCAGAAAAGGAGATCCTTGCTGCGGGCGCCAATGATGGATATTATCTTATTCCCAGCCTCTTTGAGGGCGCGGGCGATGGGGAAGATCGGTGCGACGCCAACCCCCCCGCCGACACAGACCACGGTGCCGAACTTCTCGATGTGTGAAGGTAATCCCAGGGGGCCGACGAAGTTGTCAAGGAAGTCGCCAGCCTTGAGCTGGGCCAGCTTGCGCGTAGTAACCCCCACCTCCATGAAGACGATGGTGATGCTCCCCTCCTCTCGATCCCAGTCGGCAATGGTAAGGGGGATACGCTCCCCCTTCTCATCTATCCTGATAATGACGAACTGTCCCGCCTGTGCCTTTCGGGCGACCGCCGGCGCCTCGACCTTGAAAAGGTAGTTATTGGGCACCAGGGTTTCTCTGCCTATAATCTCGTACACTTTTTCTCCTTAGCTTCAGATTTCAACCCATTTCTGTTTTTTAGGGCACAAAGCACGCCAGATTTACAACTGGGAGATGGTTGAACACTCTTATCTCGGTAGCTGGGTATATTTCGAGGTTTTCGGCAGTTTGGGATCGTTTGCGGTCCATTATGCATAATTGACGAGATAATTGTGATTTTTCTAACAACCAATGTTAACACAAGGCATTGGGGAATTCAACACTCGTCGCTCACCAGCCCGGCTACCTTGCGGCCCAACTTCACGCTGTAGTTCATCCCCCTATCCTCGGGGTATATCTGGGTAGTGTTCGCCAGGTAGAGGCGTGAGATGGGTGTAGCGTGGTCCGGGATGCGGGATGAATAGTTGGCGGTGATGATCGGTTGTCCCGCCTCTTCACGGAAGAGAAGGTGCTCCTCGATCCAGCCGGGATCGAATTCGGGGTTAATTTTTCGAAGGTGGGGCAGGTATTCTGCCAGAAGTTCACCGGGGCTCAGCGAATAGAGGGGGCTATCCTTTGACAGGTAGTTGGATAGATAGACGATCCGCTTTCCCCCATAGACGGAGGGGTCCACCAAGTTGGTGTGCTCGATGAGGGCGACAAAGGGGACTGCGGGATCGCTGATATTCAGCCAGTAGATACGGGAAAATGTCTTATTAAGGGTCAAAACAAGAACCATCGCCGCCTGATAATGCACCCCCGCTAGCTTTCCAGCGTAGTCCGCGGGTAACCGGGGCACCATGCTTAGGAAGACTGGTGAGGGCACGGTAGCGATAATGACATCGCAGGGATGCCCCTGCTCTTTCGCTCTCTCCAACCCCTCCGCCCCAACCTGAAGCCCAACTGCTTTTCCGTCCTCTACAATGATTTTGCTAACCGGCGAAGATGTATAAATCCCCCCCCCGGATTCGATGATTCGCTCCTTAAGGGTATCGATGAGCAGCCCAAAACTTCCCTTCAGGTAGCCGAGGCGCTCCTTCTCCCCCTGGCGCGAGGTAAGGCGCAGATGTATCTTCCCCCACAGCCAAACCATGCCAATCTCATCAGCGCTCGCCCCAAACTTATTCTTTAGCAAAGGTCCCCAGACAACCTCGTAGTTGCGCCTCCCCCCATACTTGGTGAGCCATTCCCGGGCGGTTACCCCTTCCATCGCAGGCCAATTCTTATAGCGCCTGAGATAGAGGGAAACCAGACCCAGGCGCAACCGGTCAGCTAAACCCAGCGGGCTGAATTTGAGGAGTTCCATCGGGGTAACAAAATCGTATATCCTCCCCCCGTGAAAGAATCCCACCTTGGAGTCCAGCCACAACAGCCTCTCGCCAAGCCCGAGCTCACCGATTAACTGGATTATGTCAACATCACTGGTGAAGATATGGTGATAGAACCTTTCCAGGCGTTCCCCGGCCACCTGGAAGGTGCCCGCTTGCCCGCCAAGCTCCACCTCTTTTTCAAAGAGGTCTACTCTATGTCCCGCCCTGCTGAGCTCGTAGGCTGCGGTGAGCCCGGCGATCCCGCCACCGATGACCCCGATGTTCATTCCTCGCCTCCCGTGGGGTTATGCTTCTCTGCCAATCTTCGCCGCCTGCCAACCACCTCCGCCAAAGAGAGGTTCTCCAACCACTCACTATTCGCTGGCCAGCGTGCTCCCAAAGCAACATTGTGGACTAACCGCATTCTACGTTCAGATTGTCTATTGGTCAACAGCGTTGACGGCTCCCCAGAGCGTCTAAAGAGCCTACAGCTCGTAGGATGTCGCTGTAGAATTATTATGATATCATGTATGTCGCCAAGTGTAATTGCAACAGAGTGTCGCAAGTCACATTGAGTGTGCTTGCTAAGCCCGAAAGCAGCGAGGCGCATTTAGACAGGACGGAGAACCGATGAAGAGCGCAGCGATTCTTGGTGACCTAAAATTTTGGCAGCAGCCCTGGTGTCCAGGCAAGCGGGCTGGTCAATTGCTATTTTTTAGCGGTTGCGAAATTGCTTTCTGCCAAGCTGAGTCTGAGGAAAGACCTACACAGATTGTGATGGTCTCGAAAAACGTACGTGGGGTATTTATGACACCAAAGGGATGATATTCGTATTAACGGGGACAACTATGCAGGAGTGCTGGCAAGTCAATAGTGATATTTACCTATCGATTGTTATTCCAGCTTACAATGAGGAAGCCAGAATAGAAACTGTTTTATCAAATTACTGCGACCACTTTCCAAATCAAGAGATAGTAGTGGTCTGTAATGGATGTACTGACGACACACCAAATATTGTCGGCGGATTGAGTTCCAAATACTTGCAAATTAGGGCCTTGTGTTTTGAAGAAAAACTGGGGAAGGGGGGTGCAATAATTGAGGGTTTTAAAGCAGCAGAGGGAGATCTAGTAGGATTTGTTGATGCTGACGAATCTGTAGGGCCAGATGATTTAAGGAGGATGTTCGATGCTCTATCATATGCTGATGGTGTGATCGCATCGAGAAGATTAAAGGATTCAAGAATTCTCGTAAAGCAGCCTTGGAAAAGACGGGTTGGAAGCAAAGCCTTTAACATGCTTGTCAGAATGATGTTCAGTTTAGATTTTAGAGATACACAATGCGGCGCCAAGGTTTTTAAAAAAGAGGCGATAATGAATATCATGGATTCGTTAACTACGAAAGGGTTTGAGTTTGATGTTGAACTGCTTTGGAAATTGAAAAAAGAAGGATACAAGGTCATAGAGTTTCCTGTTACCTGGAAGCATTCAGAAGGTTCGACTTTTCGCGTATCCAATGCTCCTAAGATGATTTTGTCGCTATTGAAGGTGAGACTGCGGAACTAGCGGAATACGAGAAGATATGTCACTTTGAAAAAAATACTGCTTGTATAGCCTCTTCAAGCACTCCTCTCCCACCTCAAATTTGCCCGCTTGCCCACCAAGGTATGCCTCTTTTCGAAGAGGGCTACTCTATGCCCCGCTTTGCTAAGTTCACAGGCTGCGGTGAGCCCAGCGACTCCCCACCGAAAATCTCCACATTCACACCCCGCCTCCCTTGGCGCCATGCTTCTGTGCCGATTCTTGCCGCTCCCTGATCACCTTTGACAGGGAGAGATTTTCCATCCACAGGAATATGAACCCGAGCGGTATCGTGAGTAAAAGGATGAGAGCATGCAACACGAGTACGTAAGAGCTAGCAATACCTATAGCGATGCCAAAAGCCATCAGGGTTCGCTGTAAGGCGAGATCGAAAGGCCCCAAGCCCCCTTGAGTCATTAATAGCACCCAAGCCAAGTTGGAAACCGCTGTAGCGAGCAAAAAGACATAAAAGGGTAGCCCTAAATCGAAGGCAAAACCCACCATGTAAAACAATCCCGCCTCAAAGAGCCAGACCAGTGCTGCCAAAATAAATACGACGAGGAGCTTACCCGGACTACGCATTATCCCCAATCCTTCGATAAGAAGGAGCAACCACTCCTCTGTCCTCTCCCGCCACCGCTTAGGCATAAAGTGCAGCACCACATTGATCGCCATTCGAGCGAGCCTCGGTGAGGAAACCAGGATGAAGCATAATACTAGTGCCCCCAGAAAGAGCCCGGCTGTTATATAAATGACTTGTTGGAGCAACCCCTCCAGAGGAACAAAAAAGGAAATAATCGCCGCAAAGAGGAGGAGTATCACGCCATCTGAGATTTGCTCCACCACCATGGTGCCTCCAACGGCCATCTTGCTTATGCGCTCCCTTTCCCCCAGAATGTAAGCTCGAGCTACTATGCCCAGACGGGCGGGCAGGATGTTGTTTACCAGCATGCCGATGATTATCAGCGGGAAGAGCCGGAAGGAGGAGAAATTCCCCAGCGGTTTTAAGAGGTAGCGCCAGCGCACCGAGCGAAAAAAAACACCCGTATAATAGATCAATATTCCGGGCAGTAGAAAGAGATAGTTTGCATCGCCCAGCGCCTGGCCCATCTCAGCGAAGTCCGTTCGGTAAAGGAAAAGGAATAGGAAAACTATGGATATCCCCATCCCGATCCAGAAACGGCGATTCTTTATCAATATTCTCTCCCTATGCTGCTGTTATGGAGTATAGAGCAGAGAGGTATAGCGGCGCAATCACGGTGCGCTCCTGGGAAAGTAGACGATCCCTTCCGTGGTCCAGTAGGGTCCCCGGGTCTCTCGATGCAGGAAGTAACCCCACCACCACCCCAGGTTAAAATCCCTATACTCCTCGGGGAACCATATTAGCATGTTGATTCTCTCTCCCTCGCCATACTTTTCTAGGTAACTCTCGTCAGCGGGTTCATGGTCTGACCTGACGATAAGCAGGGAGCCTCCAGGCTGGTCGATGGAATAATCAACATTTCGATAATCCCTGAAATACCAATGCCAGAGCCAGTAAAGATCCCAGTCGAGAGTGATGGCTATCTCTTTTCCTTCTCCGGTTTCCCTGGCTAGCTCCTCGATCTGGTCCATAATGCGGGGCATATCAGAGGACATCCCGGCATAGAGCAGCATCTGGGGGGGCTCATCGCCCTTCTGGTAGCTCTCCTGGCAGGCGACATGGACACTGAAGGGGAAGAGGAGGAGCAGAGCAAGCACAGTAACCCCCCTTATCGCCCAGACCCTGGCCCCCGTCCAATCGAAGCCTTGGAAAAGGCGGCCGATGAACATCCCACCGAGGAGGATCACGGGTATGGCGATATGCAAGGAGAGCCAGGGCGGGTTCTCCCACGAAAAGCAAAAGAGGATGAGGCTCAATATCGCCCAGTAGACAAGGAACCGGGAGAAGAGATTCCCCTTTATCGTGTAGTAGATGGCGCCAATAGAGGCGAATAGCAAGGGCAAGAATTCATAGGTGGCTAAAATCATTGGGTAGTAGAACCCGGGCTGGACAATCCGCGGCTCCGCCCGAACATCAAGCCAGTAATCTACAGAGCCCCAGATGCCACTACCGAATCCTGAGAGGTTGGTGAAGAAGGTGGTGTAAAGGAGTGTGAAGATGCCATAGAAGATGAGGGCAGAAGTCAGCCAGCGACGCCAGTTCCAGAGAATCCCGATGACCATTGAGATGATGAACAGCAGAGACACGGTGAGCACTTTTGCCCAGTGAAGGCCATCCGGAAGCTCTACCCCTGGGACTAGCTGAATAAATGCAGCAAAAAGGGGCAGCGATATGGTGCCTATCAGGATCAGATATTCGGCGGGAGCGGAGAGATCCTTCAGGTCAAATCTCTTTCTGACCCGGCTCACTAATTCCTTAGCGGCTATGACGATGAGGAAGAGAGCGACGATGCCTACGGTGATATAGCTAACCTCCTTGGTGCAGAAGCTGAGGCTCAAAGCAGCAGCACCAATATAGAGGTATCTTGCCTTCCTCTCCTCGAAATAGCGCCACATACAGACGACCAGAAGGAGACTCCAGAAGGCGCTATAGATGTCGTTTCGGGCATAGCGACTGTAGTAGAGAAGCAGGGGAGAGAAGGCAAGGAGGGTCGCTACCGCAAGGCTTCCCCAGCGACCAAGGTAGCGGCGCAGGAAAAATGGGAGCGCCACCAGGGCAATACCGAAGATAACGGGGAGAAGGCGTGCGGTGAAGTCACTGTCCCCGAAGAGGAGGAAAATCAGGGCGTTGCCATGAAACTGGAAGGGGCCATGCATCATCGGATCATGCGAATAGCCTTGCCCTTGGGCAAAATTCCAGCTATAAACGAGATGAAGGACCTCATCATAGTGAATGGCACGGGTACCTAGCTCCCAGAGGCGCATCACCAGGGCAATAACAATGAGCAAGGCGTAAAGTGCGATCTCCCAGTTCATGCGGGCACGCCCACGGCTAACTAGCGATAGGAAAACATTCCTTGCCTGCTCCACTATTCCTCCCTCACTCTGTAGATAGTTACTACTTCATTTTCATATACCAGCTCATATTCCTCTGGGTGACCGGCGAATTTCTGCAAGCCCTCGATTTCATAGCTTTCCCGTTCCAAGTTTCCTATATAGATATACTCTACGTCATATTTTGCCAGCAGAGCCAGCGCTTGGTCATTATCCAATGTATTGTAGATCATATCCACATCCCTAGCCCTCTCCTCCACTTCACCCCAAGCGCCTCGCCACATTACCTCCCAGGATGTCCAGCCGATTACCGTAGGCAATCCGGTAAATGTGGAGACGCGGGAGGTGTACTGGAATACAGCCCCTGGCGCCTCCAATATCACATGGGAGCCCGCTATTTCCTCATTTATCCATTGGAGAGCCTCATAGTCACCTTTTTCTATAGACTCAATATAGGCCATTCCATCAAGAGTGCCCCTGGTAAGCCCCCAGCCAGTATGCCTGCCGCTGGTAGCACTTATTGTAGAGACTATGGGATGAACCAGGGATGCTAAAAGGAAAACGACTGCGATAAAAGCCCAAACAACCTTTATCCTCTTTCTGAGATTGCTCAGGACGTAAAACACAGCATAGGCTGAAGATATGCCGAGAAAAATCCACAGCGGCACATATATCTTAAACACCGTATTGAACCTCTCCCAAGGTGCTCCATAAACATCATCGATATAAAAAATCTCGCAGAATAGTGCCAGCAGTGCACCCATTAGAAGGAGTACCAATATGAATTCCTTCTCTGTTTTCGACTTCGATTTATATATATAGTAAAGGGATAATAGGATCATAGGCACTGTTAATATGAGGAGATGGAACTCGAGCAGCACCGCAGCCGTGATTGTGGCCAAGAAGATAAATACAGCGCCTAAAATTAATTTCTTGCCCCTAAATATTTGCCGTTTCGACCACATGAAAAGCAGCGAGAAGGCGAGGAATAAGAACAGGGCGAAGGCTTCAAAAAAGCTAGCAAAATCCGTCCTGTCTGCTATAAATTTGATCCCGCTTACCCCGCCCATGCTTCTCGAAAGGTAATAGGGTATGTATAACAGGAGGCTTAAGCCAATGATGCTGCCTAGAATACTCAAGGCACCCTTTATGCCACGTCTTATTTTTAAAAGCACGAAGGCAAGAACGGTAAAAAATATATATACCGGATACTCCCAGGTATTGATAAGGGAGAAAAACCCCAGGCAGAGGCCTAATATAGAAACATCCAGCAGGGTATCTGACCGGGCAATTTTATCGCTGAACTGGCTTTTCCGAAAAAGAGCAAAGATAAGCGTGATAAACATAAGCTGAAAAGGGATGCTCATCATGAATGCATGTAGGGTCCCCGCTAAGAAGATATAATAAGGATACTGAGCCATAGCGCCTGGTATAAGCCAGGGTGCGCTCCAGAAATCAAAGTTTAGCATCCACTCTACGATATTTGGGGCTGTTATATGAGAAGAACCCAGAATATCAGTATTAAAAATATAGCCGATAAATTGATACGCTCCAGTGATATATCCGGCGACACAGATAAAAATAGCGGCGAGACATCCATAGAGTTTTCTTTTGGTGATATTGTAGCCCAGGCCGAAGGAAGCGCAAACGGCGAGGGCAAAAAACATCGCCCCCGCTATGTTAAAGGATATCGCCGGCGGCACCCTGGTGATAACGGTGAGTATCGCTGTCAGGAGATGTCCACCGTAGTAATAAGGCAGGCCTGAGCCGGCAAACCAGGGATCGGTTGGCGGGAAATAATCGCCCCTTAGAATCGATCCCATGAAGGCGAAATCCATAAAATAATCTGCGCCTCCAAAATAGATATCTGGCTTTCCCACCATGATCAGCAAGAATATGATAAAGGCAGCGGCGAAGACCGATTCGCTGATTACGATCGGTTTTCGGGGCCAGTTCGCTATCATCAGATTCTTCCTGCCAAGGTACAGGGAGAGAGCCGCAAGCAGTAAAAAGGAGATTAAGATGCTGATATATCCAAACGGCAGCAGATTAAGGCTCGAAAACATCCAGACAAGGAATGTCAAGATTACAAGCCCCACCAGCTTGGAGATGGAATAGCCCTTGTCTGGCAACTTGCCGCATACCCGCGAGACTAGAGGAAAGCTTATCAGCCCAATAACCACCAGGGCCAGCCACCAGAATATGACATACGCCACTTGAATCATCGAAACCTCACCAGCGCCTATTCTCTAATCCTATAGATTATAACCCCCTCGTTCTCGAAGACCACATCCATGAAATCGGCGAACTTCTCGCCAACATCTGCTCCATACATTTCCCTCTCTAAATGACCTATATAGATATAGATAACACCATATTTTTCAAGAAGGGTTTCTACCTGGTCCAAATCCTCACCCTGATATATCTGGTCAACATCCTCCCTCCTACCCGCGAAATCGCGATTTGAGCCTCGCCATACCCATTCGTGGTGCTCCCAGCCGAGGATAGTAGGTAGGCCCGTGTAGGTTGACACCCTACTATGGTCGGTGTAGCAATTACCAGGAGATTCCACAATCACCGGAGCACCATCGACATTGTTATTGAGCCAAGTGATTGCTTCCAATTCCTCAGGGTGGCTGTATTTGAGCCATGCCAGCCCATCAAGGGTAGGGCTCGGGGAAAAGGCATTGGTCTTGCTCCAGGTGGCGGCAACGGGGTAGATTAAGGAGCAAATGACGAACAGGATCAAAAGGCCCCACCAGCCAAATTTTGCCAAACGAGCGGCAACACTCGACACCTTCCAGTTGCGATGAAGGTAATATAGCGCAAAAGCAGAGGCTATGGCAAACAGCACCCACGCCTGGTAGTAGAACCTGAAAACGGTGTTCATTCGATTGCCAAAAACGTCATCTATGTAGAAAAGTTCGCAACCCACCGTGAGCATCAGGGCGGTAAAGAAGAGGAGCAGCGAAAAAATGGCGCTCAGCTTATCAGTATTAGCCCCTGCGATCCTTCTAACAATGATTAACAGGGTAAGAGCAAGCGGGATAAGCAAGGGAGCTAGATGCCCCAGCTTACCCCAAACTGAGCTTGCACCCCCAGTTGCCAGCACCACGATGGCCCAGATTATCCACGGCGATAGCACAGCCAGAGAGACCCAGCATGCCCTGCGCCAGGAAATGGACCTCAGTCCAGCGCGAATTTGGGCCAGAACAAAGGAAATACCTATAAAGAGAAAGAGGCCCCATATAAGTAAATAATGGAAGAGACGAGTATCTGGACCGTTCCACGGCAAGATACCGGAAACCGGGTTTTGAATGTTAATATAGAAGGGAAGGTAAAAGAGAAAGACACCGACCACCGTGATAAGGCTGAGTGCCCCCCATCCTTTCCACCACCCTGCCCCGCCATGCCTCAGGCGTGTCTGAATGAAAATCGCCCCAATGAAGATAAAGACATAGATAGGGAGATCCCAGGTATGGATGGATCCCAGTGCGCCAAGGCAGACAATCATTATTAGAAATGGAAGGATGTTCCTCTTCAGCCAACTAAGACCAAGGGACTCCTTGATGCTTAATATATTAAGACTGAGCGCCAGGCACAGAAGGACAAAAGGTAGGGACATAAGATGAGCATGAAGATCGCCCAGAATAAAGGTGAAGTTGGGGAATTCGGCTATGGTATAGTCCAAGGACACGCCGCCCACGGTTGTCTGTATCATCCTCGTAGCGTGCCACCACCACCAAAACTCTGTGGGATACCAGTGCGCACTATGATAGGGGGTATCCATCCCCTCAATGCCAATCCACGCCCAGAATCCTTCGCCGCCTAAGCCGTGGGCATAGAGTAGTTCCAGCACCCCTTCAAGGTTTCCCAGAATCAACAAAAACCCCACCGCCACCAGCCCGAAGCCGATCGCCGCCTTGGCCCCTCCCCGGCTGAGCCTAACCAGGTTATAGACAATGCTGAAGGCCCCGATAGAGGCAAGAGCAAAGACCAGGGACACTGAGAGGTTGAAGGTAATCGCCGGTGATATTCCGGTAAGCTTGGTTAATGTAGCCATTATCATGTGCCCGAAGTAGTAGTTATTGAGGCCATACCCACTAAGCCAGGGGTCATTAGGCGGGAAATACTCGCTACGTAGAATGCCATTGAGAAAGGCGAAGTCCATTGGCTTTTCAGTGAAGAGGATCTCCGGGTTATAGGCGCGCACCACGGCCATGAGGATAAAAGAGAGGAGGAAGATGGCTTCGGTGGCGATAATCACCCGGCGGTGCTCGGAGAGGAAGCTGACTATTTGGTGACGGCGGCGTATGAGGATAAAAAGGGAGCCCATGGCAAGCAGGGCGATGATCAGGATTATGGCCCATCGGGTGTTGGGCAGGATGTGGGCGGAGGCGGCAAGCCAGATAAGGAAGGAGATGATCAGGATGGAAAGCACCTTTCCGAAGGCGTATCCCCTATCGGGCAGGCCCCTGAAAAGGACGAAGGTGGCAGGCAGGGTAATGAGGCTTAGAAGCTCTACTGTGACAAACCAGATAAATGCATCGATCAAGAGGAGAGCGCCTCAACGAAGGTTTGGGCATCGAAAGGGGCGAGGTCATCCAGGGTCTCGCCGGTGCCAATAAATAGGATGGGTATCTTTAGCTCATTGCAGATCGCAAGTACAATCCCCCCTTTGGCAGTGCCATCGAGCTTGGCCAAGAACACTCCGGTAACGTTCACTGCCTCGGTGAAATATCTGGCCTGTGTCA
>JAGMCC010000200.1 GCA_023129355.1 Dehalococcoidia bacterium
ATCTCGACTTTGTCGGCGGCTGGGCGGTTAATGTCCTGGGCCACGCGCACCCTGAAATAGTGAACGCCGTTTCGGAGCAGGCGCGCACCCTGATTCAAACATCAAATCAATTTTATACTGTGCCCCAGATACGCCTGGCGGAGCTGCTTATTGAGAATAGCTGCTTTGACAAGGTCTTCTTCTGCAATAGCGGTGCTGAGGCCGATGAAGGGGCGGTGAAGCTCGCCCGCAGGTATGGCAGGCTTCACCTGGATGGCGCTTACGAAGTCATGACGGCAATGAGATCCTTTCATGGTCGCACCCTGGCGATGGTCGCCGCCACCGGCCAGCCCAAGTTTCAAGAGCCTTATACCCCGCTGCCTGAAGGCTTTGTTAATGTGGAGTACGACGATATGAATGCCATTAAGCGAGCTGCGGGGAAGAAGACCTGTGCCGTTATGCTGGAGGCGGTTCAGGGAGAGGGAGGGGTCAATGTCCCCGATGGCGATTACCTGAAGGAGGTGCGCTCCTGGTGCGACGAACAGGGCATCCTGCTCATCCTCGACGAGATTCAGACCGGGATGGGACGAACCGGGACGCTCTTCGCCTACCAGCACTACGGCATCGAGCCGGACATCATGACCCTGGCCAAGGGGCTGGGGGGCGGTGTGCCGATCGGCGCCCTACTGGCAAAGGAGAAAGCCTCTGTCTTCGGTCCGGGGGATCATGGCTCCACCTTCGGCGGCAATCCCCTCGCTTGCGCCGCGGGATACGCTACCTTAAAGTATATTCTGGAGCACAATGTCGTAGGGCATTGCCGACAGGTAGGAGATTATCTAAAAGCCAGCCTTGAGGGGCTAAAGGCAAAGTTTGAAAATATCGTTGAGGTCAGGGGGCTGGGCCTTCTGGTGGCTGTCGAACTATCCAGCGACATCGCTGATGCTGTGGTGAAAGCCTGCCTTGATGAGGGCCTGCTGCTTAACGCAGTAAAGCCCAGTGCCCTTCGCTTCATGCCGCCGCTGATTATCGGCCAGAGCGAGGTGGATGAGGCAATGGGCATCCTGGATGGGGTGCTGGCAAAGGTAAGCGGTTGAAATAATGGCGACGAAGGATTAATAATTTGGTCATCAAGGTGGAGAATGAGGGGCAAAGTTCTTGCAGTTTCCATAATATTGGCAGCCCCTATAGCTCTCTGCTGTGCTTTTGGCTGGTTATTATACTCCCCTTGTCCACCTGGTGAGTTGAGTATTGTGAATGATACGCAAGGTGTCATAGATGTCCCTGAGGATGTCAGGGAGGATGCTAATAATCTGGCATTGGAGTTTTTTGGTAATAACACCGCGGCGTGCCAAAGGTTTGTAGATAATCTTTTAGAAGTATATTCAGCGGCTGAGGACAGGGATTTTCTATTAATCTTTAACTCGGGTGGTTTTGGGAGAAAAACGATCGGCCCAGAGTGGGGGACTGTTTTGGAGGGAATTGAAGGGGAACTAGAGGGCTTGGCTTATACTACACTGCTCGTAGTATACGTTCGGACCTTTGACGGTTTATTGGATTCTATCAAGGAAATTAGAGAGCAGTCCTTTTTCTACCCCTCAAAGGCAAAGCCTTTAGCTTCTCAAATAGATTTTCTCACCGAGCATATTGAGAGCATCAGGGTTATAGTAATGGGAGAGAGTGGCGGGGGGATTTTGGCAAATGAAGTCATGGAGATTTTGGAAGTCGATCCTCAAGTATATAGTATTCAAACCGGGATTCCCTTCCTTTACCATGGCGCTGTTTCAGATAGGTCGCTGGTAATAAATGACAATGGGATAACCCCTGATACCGTAAGCGCCGGTGACTTATGGGCGATATTTCGGGCCAATCTTGGGCGCCTCCCCACTCATAGGCCTGAGGAAGGGCATCTCTTCTTTGAGTATGTAAGAGCGCCCGGTCACATCTATACCTGGGACCACCCTGGGGTGTGGACGCAAATTACTTCCTTCTTGGAAGATAATTTTGGAAGCGATTGAGACTTTAGATCGGAGGTTTTGAGAAGTGGCAGAGAAGGTAGTGCTCGCATATAGTGGGGGGCTTGATACCTCGGTGGCAATCAGGTGGATCGCGGAAAACTATCACATGGATGTCATCGCCCTGATGGTGGATGTGGGGAGCGAGCGGGACCTGCCCGCTATTCAGCAGAAGGCGCTAAAAGTAGGGGCGGTGAAGTCTCTGGTGGTCGATGCCCGTGAGCTTTTTGTCAAACACTTCGTTTTCCCCGCCCTGAAGGCCGACGCCCTCTACGAGGGGCAGTATCCGCTGGCGACGGCGCTGGCTCGTCCCCTCATCGTCAAACTAATGGTGGATGCTGCCAATGAGCAGGGCGCATCGGCGGTGGCTCATGGCTGCACCGG
>JAGMCC010000201.1 GCA_023129355.1 Dehalococcoidia bacterium
TTGCCGCTGCGAATAAGCAACTCCTGGACGCCGTGGGGGGTGCAGGGTATAAAGTAGGGATCACCAATTAAGAGCTTACCAACGTTGACCGGGTGGAAACCATCAACATCTTTCTTGGGATCAATGGCATTCAGAACCTTATCCGAATCAATGTGCTTGGGCAGCGGGAGCTGCACCAATATACCATGGAACTTGGGGTCCTTGTTCAGCTCCTCGACCTTGGCGAGAAGCTGCTCCTCCGTGGCATCCTCGGGGAAAACGATCGTTTCCGAGTAGATACCTAGCTCGTCGCTGGCCTTGCTCTTGGCGGTGACATAGGATAGCGAGGCCGGGTCTTCGCCAACGCGCACAATGACCAGACCGGGGGTTATCCCCTTCTTCTTCAGCTCATCCACCTTGACCTTCACCTCCTCACGAATCTCTTTTGCTATCTGAGTCCCTGAAATTATCTCCGCCGGCATGTTATGTCAACTCCTTTCTCTACTTCTTTACTCCTTTTTCGCTTTTTCGTCCAGCACCTCTTTAGCAGTGGGGAAAATCCCGCAGCTTTCAGCCTCATCGCAGTATCCCAGGCGGTAGCACTTGGGCTTAAGCTCGGCCCCTAGACGGGGCGCTACCATTTCCACCTCAGCCTTAATCAGCTCAAAGAGCTCTACGATCTCCCATTGTGCCCTGAGGCAGAGCCGCAGCGAACAGGCATGAAGCAACTCGCGGGCATTCATCGTCATTACCAGCCTGGTCTCCATGGCACTGGGGAGCACATATCGGGCATCCTCCGCCGGGATGCCCGCCTCGAGCAACTCAAGATAAAGCCGATGGCAATCACGTGCTAAGTCGTGATATTTAGCCTCAAGCTCAGGCCTGGCGCTAATCGTTGCCGGGGTAATATAATCAGCCTCCTTCAGGGAGACATACCGCTGGCTCTGCTGGGTGAAGCTCGCTATCCGATGGCGCACCAGTTGGTGGCTGGTAACCCGGGATATGCCCTCAATGGCGAAGGTGAAGCTGGCATGTTCAAAGGTGGAGAGGTGACCTGAGGTGAGCAGGCGAGTGAGCAGGCGATCGACTGCCTGCGGGGTCAATTGCTTTTTGATCTCCGTGGCGCCAACAGGTGAGGCGGAAACACGGGCAGCGGTAGCGATGGTGCGCTCAGGATCAGGGGTGTAACTGATCAGTGACACGTAGATCATAGCTACTCGGACTTGCAGACCGCTAAGATTATACCATGCGCCATCGGGGAAGGCAACAGTTGTGATTTTTTCTCTAACTCATTCTTAAGGCAGGATGATCTCGTTCAGATAGGTAGGTGACACATGGTATCGTTGATTTCGTTTTTTATCACACCCAGGAATCTACGGTGAAACAACCTTGGAGACGCTTAGAGGAGAAGACATCCGCGCCATAGTGTAGGTTCAAATAGGTAGACACTTTATAGGGGGCAAGGGTATGGGATTATGGGTAGGTTGGAGCATCCGCTCCAACAACGCCTAGAGCCGATGCTCTAGGCTACCTGATGTTTTAAATACATATCGTGGGGGTGGGTGGGAAATGTTAGATTGCTTTCCCCGATACCTAGGCCGAGGCCGTCAGGTCGGCCGACGCTTCGGCCTAGATCGTCCGATAAGTAGGACTCTCGCAAAGCGGAGGGGTAGCGATGACGGGTTCAATTAGCGAATGATAATGTATCACCAATGTACTGGACGAGTACACAGGATTTGGAGCAGATTGAGAATATGGTATACTATGGCTGAATAGCTCATGTATCATGTTGGTGTGGATATAATAGAGATAGGTCGTATTGAAAGGGTGATGGCACGCTGGGGGGAGCGCTTCCTCAAGCGAGTCTATACCGAGGCGGAGCGCGACGATTGTCAAAACCGCGCTCCGGAACTGGCGGTTCGCTTTGCCGCCAAGGAGGCGGTAATGAAGGCTCTAGGCACCGGGATCAAGGGGGTTGGCTGGCGGGAGATCGAGGTTCTCTCCAACCGCAATGGCAAACCATTGGTTTATCTTCATGGCGGAGCGCAACAGAAGGCCCGGGGTTTGGGTCTAGGGGAGCTGGCCATCAGCCTCTCCCACTCCCGGGACTATGCCATCGCTTCAGTTATTGGGGGTAGTAGTGAAAGTTCTGACCACGAATGAGATGAGGGAGATTGAGCGCGGCGCTGCCGAGCAGGGCCTTCCCAATGAGGTGCTTATGGAGAACGCCGGGCTTGCCATTGCCCAGCAGGTGAAAGGGTGGCTCGGCAGCGCAGTAGGGCAGCAAATCCTCGTTCTGGTGGGCCCGGGCAATAATGGCGGGGATGGCTTGGTCGCCGCTCGCCACCTCCACGA
>JAGMCC010000202.1 GCA_023129355.1 Dehalococcoidia bacterium
CGGAGCGAGAGAGGAAGAAGAAGCGACAGGCGTCGACGCCCACCTCATCCACCAGCTCCCTAAGGGTGATTATCTCCCCGGTGCGCTTCGAGACGCGGAGCACCGCATCCCCACGCTTTAGAGTAACCATCTGAGATATGATGACCTGGAGCCTCTCCGGGTCGATCCCCAGAGCACCGATCACCGCCTTCATCCGGGAGACATGCCCCTGGTGGTCGGCACCCCAGATATCGATCACCCTCTCGAAGCCCCGCTCGATGAACTTGTTATAGTGGTAGGCGAGGTCGGAGGCGAAGTAGGTGGGGGAGCCGTCGCTCCTCACCAGCACATTGTCCTTATCCTCGCCGAGGGCGGTGGAGGAAAACCAGACCGCCCCCTCCTTTTCCACTGTATAGCCTTTCTCACTTAGGAGGGACATCGCCCTATCGTATTGCCCCTGCTCGAAGAGGCTATTTTCGCTGAACCACTCATCGAAGGTCACCCCTAATAGCTCGAGGTCGGAGGAGATGGCGGCGATAACCTTTTTCATCCCTATTCTGCCCAATTCCGCCGGCTGGTCGAGGAACCTCTCCCCCTCCTCAGCAATGATCTCGTTAGCGATGTCGACCATGTAATCACCGAAATAGCCTTCAGCGGGCATCGGGGCATCTCGCCCCAGCGCCTGCTGATAGCGGGCATAGAGGGAGCGATAGAAGGCGTCCATCTGGCTGCCGGCATCGTTAATGTAGTACTCCTTCACCACCTCGTATCCTGAGGAAGCGAGCACATCTGCCAGGGTGCTCCCCAGGATGGCGCCCCGGCCATGCCCCACATGAAGAGGGCCGGTGGGATTGACGCTGACAAATTCCAGTTGCACCCTGGCGCCCTTTCCCAGGTCGATATTTCCATACTCCGCGCCGGCACCTAAGATGGCCTCCACCTGAGCGGTGAGCCAATCGCTCCGCAGGGAGAAATTGATAAAGCCAGGGGACGCTACCGCGATCCTCTCGATCTCCTCGGGGCGCTGAATCAGATTGACCAGGTTCTGGGCGATGATTAGAGGGTCCATCCTTGCCGCCCGGGCCAATTTCAGGGGGAGGGTCGAGGCATAATCGCCGTGCTCTGGATTCTGTGGGCGCTCCATGACAATCTCAGGCATCGGGATAGGAGGAAGCAGATTACTCCGCTGCGCCTCGATTGCCGCCTTTTCCAGCAGGATTGCGAGCTCGTCCTTGATCATGCCTCCCCCGTACTGATGCCATCCTGCCAGAGCCGAGCCACCTCCCCTTTAAGCAGCCGGTGCCCCGGACGCGAGAGCTCGGGGTCTTTCTTAAACAGGCGAATCGCCTCGCTGCGGACAAGCTCCAGGAGCTTCATATCGGAAAGCTTCGCCATCTTGAGGTCGGGAAGCCCGCTCTGCCTGGTGCCAAAGAACTCCCCAGGCCCTCGCAGCTCCAAGTCCTTCTCAGCGAGCGCAAACCCATCCTGAGCATCCTCTAGAAGTTTAAGGCGCTCCATTCCCTCGGGCGACGGGCTCTCGGCAACCAGGATGCAGTAGCTCTGCTGCTCCCCCCGCCCTACGCGACCGCGAAACTGATGAAGCTGCGCCAGACCAAAGCGGTCAGCGCTCTCGATAAGCATTACCGTAGCATTGGGGACATCGATGCCCACCTCGACCACCGGGGTGGCCACCAGGATATCAAGTTCACCCTGGCGAAACCTTCTCATCACCCCCTCCTTCTCCTCTGCCTTGAGCCTGCCATGCACCAGCCCTAACCTGAGGTCGGGGAACACCTCCCCGGAGAGGCGCTTATATTCGGTGATCGCCGCCTTGGCCTCAATGGAATCTGACTCCGAAATGAGGGGGCAGATGATGAAGGCCTGGCGTCCCTCCCCGACCTCCTTGCGGAGAAATCGATAAGCCTTCTCTCGCTCCTCAGGGTCGAGCCACCTCGTCCTAATTACCTGCCTCCCCACGGGGAGCTCATCGATCACCGAAAGGTCCAGGTCGCCATAGAGGGTGAGCGCCAGGCTGCGCGGGATTGGGGTGGCGGTCATCACCAAAAGGTGGGGTGTTGGCCCCTTCTGGCGCAGCGCCGTGCGCTGCATCACGCCGAAGCGGTGCTGCTCATCAACTATGGCCAGCCCCAGCCGCTCAAACTCCACCTCCTGCTGAATCAAGGCATGGGTGCCTATTACAATATCCACCTCCCCTGCCGAAACGGCCCGATGCACCGCCTTTTTTTCGCTCTGTTTCATACTTCCAATAAGCAGGCCCAGGGTGATCGGGTTAGGGAGCAGGGAGGTGAAGGTGCGCAGACTACCC
>JAGMCC010000203.1 GCA_023129355.1 Dehalococcoidia bacterium
GCTCTAGGCGTTGTTGGAGCGGATGCTCCAACCTACCCATAAACAATCGTAGAGCTCCTGGTGCTGGTAAATAAAGTGAAATCCACGATGCCAAGTATCACCTATCTATATAAGCGACATCATTCGCAATTGCCTGGAAGGGCAGGGTCTGATATCATTGTTTGACACTAAAGGTTTTTAGGCGAAAAACACCGCGTCGATGGCGAAAAAGCAGCGATTGCCTTTTGGGCAATTGCCTGAACGGTAGAGTTTAGCACTCTGTAACGTAGCGCCGAGGGCGAAAAAAAGGAGAGGATTGTGAGCGTAGGATTGGTATATGACCCTATCTACCTGGAGCACGATACCGGGCCCCATGTGGAGGTCGCGTCACGGCTGGTAGAGACCGTGGAGCACCTGGAGCAGACCGGGATAATGAAGCAGCTAGTCCGGATTAGCCCCCGTGCCGCTACTATGGAAGAGCTCTCCAAGGTGCACTCCCCGGGCTACATCTCTTATGTGGAGTCCTTCGCCCAGGGGGGCGGCGGTGCGCTCGATCCCGATACCGTGGTCTCCCCCGCTTCCTACAATGCGGCGCTTTACGCCGCCGGTGGCCTCATCGAGGCGGTTGATGCGGTGATGGCTGGGAAGGTGAAGAGCGCCTTCGCCCTGGTCAGGCCCCCGGGGCATCACGCCGTTCGCTGGGAGGCTATGGGATTCTGCCTGTTCAACAACGTCGCCGTCGCTGCCAGGCATGCTATGGACAAGCACCGGCTGGAGCGCATCCTGATCGCTGACTATGACGTCCACCATGGCAACGGGACCCAGGACACCTTTTACAGTGATCCCCATGTCCTCTACTTTTCCACTCACCAGTACCCCTTTTACCCCGGGAGCGGTCGTGTCGAGGAGACCGGAGAAGGGGATGGTGAGGGGGCCACGGTGAATGTTCCCCTGCCTGCATGGTGCGGCGACAAGGAATACCTGCGGGTGTATGATGAGGTGCTCGTACCGGTAGCGAGGCGCTTTCGGCCTCAGCTCATCCTGGTCTCCGCGGGCTATGACACACACTGGCGCGACCAAATATCGCTGATGCAGTTAACCGTCACCGGATTCGCCAGGCTGGGACGCATACTGAAAGGGCTGGCCGATGAGCTCTGCGATGAGCGGCTCGTCTTCACTCTGGAGGGGGGCTACAACCTCGATGCGCTGGCATCATCGATAAGGGCAACCCTGGATGTGCTCCTCGGCAACCCCGATATCGTTGACCCCCTAGGCGAGCCTACACGGGCAAGCGGGGCACCGGATATCGAGGCACTTCTTCAGGCGGTAAAGGGTACTCACGGACTGGCCTAGGGCCCTGGCGTTCTCTGATCCTGGGGGCAGTTATCGGGGCAACTATCGCACTCCCTATCGCATGGTTCGACATGGATCATCACGTAGGCATTGGGAAGCTTCGACTTGATTTCCTCCTCCAGGTGGTCACATAGCTTGTGTGCCCTCTCTACGCTGGCATCTCTGGCCATTATTATGTGTAGCTCGATGTGGCGCTCGCTTCCCGCCTTTCGGGTGCGCAGACTGTGGAAGCCCACCAGCTCCCCCATATGCTCTCTCATGGTGGATTCTATCAGCGCCTCCTCATCCTCGGGCAGCCTGACATCGATGAGGTGGGGAAATGATTTCCTCATCACACCATAAGCCGTTTTCAGTATCAACAGAGCCACACCGATAGCAATGATGGGATCCAGAATATTGAGCCCGGTTATGCGCACTGCCACCAACCCGGCTAAAACCCCTAACGCGGTGTAGACATCGGCGGCTAAATTTCGAGCGTTTGCCTCCAGCGCTGCCGAGTCTGTTTCCCTGGCTACCCGGAGCAGGTGGCGGGAAACGATGATGTTGACCACTATGCAGACCGCCATCACCACTATCCCTGCGGTCACATACTCGATGTCCGCTCCCACTACGATTCTGGTTACCGCTTGGTAAAGGATGTAGGCAGCAGCAGCAAAGATCAGCCCAGCCTGCACCACACCGCTGATGCTCTCGGCCTTCCCATGGCCAAAGGGATGCTCCCTATCGGCTGGCTTGGCTGCGAATCGCAGGCTGAAGAAGGTAACTAATGAGGCGAAAAGGTCAAGCAGGCTGTCTATAGCCTGAGCAATGATGCTAACGCTCCCGCTAATTATGCCTACTGCTAGCTTAAGCAGGCTCAGCAAAGCAACGGTGCCGATAGAAAGCCCGGCGGCGCCGGTTTTGGTGTGGAACATGTATCACCCCGTGGCGGGTGCACGCTTGGGGATTACGCGCCGGAAAA
>JAGMCC010000204.1 GCA_023129355.1 Dehalococcoidia bacterium
AGGAACAGTTGAAGTAACTAATACCGTCAGGCAAACAATCAAGGGCAATGAGCTTATAGTCCACCAGGGCAAGGTAGTCGAAGGACAAGTATCAGTCAATGATGTTGTCGAAGCCCAGGTAGACGAAAAAAGCCGCCTCGACATAGCGCGTAATCACACGGCAACCCACCTCCTCCAGGCATCGCTGCGTAAGGTGCTGGGAGAGCATGTGCGCCAATCGGGCTCCCTGGTGGCTCCTGACCACCTGCGTTTTGACTTCACCCATCCCAGCGCGCCCACAAAGGAGCAGCTAGCCGAGGTGCAGCGTATCGTCAATGAGAAGATACGCCAGAACCTGAAGGTGAAGCCCACCAGGATGCTATATCAGCAGGCTCTGGATAGGAAAGCGCTGGCGTTATTTGAGGAGCACTATGGCGAGGAGGTACGGGTGCTGGAAATCGGCAGGCCACCCATCAGCTCTGAGTTATGCGGGGGCACCCATGTCAGGGCCACTGGTGAGATCGGCTTATTCCACATCGTTGACGAGAGCAGCATTGGGGCCGGGGTACGCCGTATCGAGGCGGTCACCGGTAGGGGCGCTGAGCGGTACATCGATGGCCAGCTCTCCATTGTGGAGGAGGCCGCCGAGGTGCTCAGGGCCTCACCTTCCGAGATTAAAAGCCGCATCTACGCCCTCCACACCGAAATCGATGCCGAGCGAAAAAGGGCCCTCGCCCTGGAGCGAGAGCTCTTAAGGAATACCGTGGACTCGCTGCTTGGCGAGGTGCTCTCGATAAATGGAATCCCGGTGCTCACTGCACGGGTCCCCGCCTCAAGTATGGAAGCTTTGCGCCATACGGGCGACCTGATTAAGGAGCGGCTGAAGAGTGTACTGGTTGTCCTGGGAGCAGTCTATGACGAGCAGGCCAACTTTGTGGCGATGCTCACCCCGGACCTGGTTAAAAGAGGGCTGCACGCTGGAGAGATTGTGAAGCAGGTGGCCCAGGTCGCCGGTGGCCGCGGTGGCGGTAGGGCGGAGACAGGGCAGGCCGGGGGCAAGGACATCGATAAGCTCGATGACGCCTTGAGCATGGTGAAAGATCTGGTGGTAAAACATGGCGATTCTGGGACTTGATGTTGGCGATAAGCGAATCGGGGTGGCCCTCGCCAACGGGCTGCTCGCCATTCCCCTCACTGTGCTCGATAGGGCAGGGGAAGAGGCAGACATGGAAAAGCTCCTCGCCCTGGCCAGGGAGCACGGAGTGGAGCGTATCGTGGTCGGACTTCCCCTCTTAATGAACGGCAATATTGGCATGCAGGCAGAAAAGGTCCTCGCCTTCTCGCGAGCGCTTTCCGAACACGTCGATATTCCCGTGGATACCTGGGATGAGCGCTTATCCACCGTCTCCGCAGAGCGCCTGCTCCTGGATACGGGCATGAAACGAGAGAAGAGGAAAGGGAAACGCGATGCGATGGCGGCGGCAATTATTTTGCAGGCTTACCTGGATGGGATAAATGGATGACGAAGCATGTGGGCCTCATCGGCTACCCCGTAGGGCATTCCATATCTCCAGCGATGCAGCAGGCTGCGTTCGACCACTACAAGCTCGACATACGCTACGAGTTATGGGAGACGGAACCATCTGAATTGGGAGCTGTCATGGAGCAGTTACGCCGGCCACAAACCCTGGGAGCTAATGTCACCGTGCCCCACAAGGAAGCGGTGAAGCCATCAATGGACGAGCTCGATGACCTCGCCCTAGAGATCGGGGCAGTGAATACCATTGTGAATCGAGGGAGCCGGCTGATCGGCTACAACACAGATGCCGGCGGCTTTTTAAGGGCTTTACGAAAAGAGGGAGGTTTTGACCCGGCGGGCAAGAGGGCGGTGCTTGTCGGCGCCGGAGGGGCTGCGCGCGCGGCAGGTTTCGCCCTGGCAAGGGCAGGGGTGAAGTCGCTCGTTATTACAGACATTATTACCGAGCGAGCGCATGAGCTGGCATCAGACCTTAAGCGAAGCCTAGCTCGCACCCAGGGGCCGCCGCCAAGGAGCTGCGTCGACGCCAAGGATGTGGGAGGGGTTGCCTCGCTGGATTTTAAGATGCACCCCATCCCTGAAATAAAGGTGCTCTCGCCTGATGAACCGCTGTTTGAGAAGACGGTATTAGGATGCGACCTATTGGTCAACTGCACCCCGGTAGGGATGAAGCACAGCGATACTGAGGGCAAATCACCTTTGGATGTGGGGCTTATACCGAAGGGGGCTCTGGTCTATGATGTGGTGTATAACCCT
>JAGMCC010000205.1 GCA_023129355.1 Dehalococcoidia bacterium
AGAACACATCCGTGCTACACCATAGATTCTTCTAAGCAGGTAAGCAGGAGCTATAAAGGGGAATCCCCCTCTGGCGTGGGTCCGGGGGTGGGCCGAAGTGTCGGCCGACCTGTCGGCCTCCCCCGAAAATACATCCCAGGGCGGGTGGGAAAAAGCGGGAGAACGGTGACATGTCACTAATGTACTGGACGAGTACAGAGACTTGATAAGTTTCAAAAAGTGGATACAATATAGTTTATCACCTATGAAGGAGAGTTGGCTTGGAGTATTTCTTAACTGAACAGCAAAAGCTCATCAAAAGTCTAGCTCGAAGGATCGCCGAGGAAAGGATACTCCCGGTGCGGGCGGAGCTGGACGAGAAGGAGGAGTTTCCCTGGGCAATAGTCAAGGATATGGCCGATTCCGATCTGTTTAGGATCTTCATACCCCAGCAGTATGAGGGGTTGGGGGAGGGCAGCTTCGCCCTGTGCATAGCCATTGAGGAGCTTAGTCGAGCCTGCTGCGGTGTTGCCCTCACCTACGCTGCAACCGCACTGGGAACCGTTCCCATACTTTTCTACGGAAATGATGAACAGAAGCAGAAGTACCTGCCCGCTATAGCGGATGGAGCGAAGCTCACCGGCTTTGGCCTAACCGAGTCCACTGCCGGTAGCGACGCCGGTGCCATAAAGACAACCGCTACCCGCGATGGCGACGACTACATCATCAACGGCACCAAGCAGTTCATCACCAATGGTGGTGAGGCTGAGATTTACACAGTGATCGCGTTGACCGACCCGTTAAGAGGCAGCCGCGGCGCTAGCGCCTTCATAGTGGAAAAAGGAACGCCCGGATTCACCTTCGGCAAGAAGGAGCAGAAGATGGGAATCCGCGCCGCTGCTACCCGTGAGCTCGTTTTTCATAACTGCCGGGTGCCTAAGGAGAACCTGGTAGGAAGAGAGGGACTGGGGTTCGTCGTGACAATGAAAACCCTGGACGCATCCCGCCCCGGCGTCGGCGCTCTGTCACTCGGACTGGCCCAGGGGGCCCTGGAAGCAGCGGTGGCCTATGCCCACCAGCGGAGACAGTTCGGGCAGCCGGTCTCCGCCTTCCAGGCAGTTCAGCACATGCTGGCCAACATGGCTATGGAGCTGGAAGCGGCAAGGGCGCTGGTCTATGCTACAGCCAAAACCATCGACAGCGGAGCCAAGGACTTCACTGAAGAAGGCGCTATGGCCAAGGTATTCGCCACCGACATGGCGATGAAGGTTACCACCGACGCGCTGCAGGTCTTCGGCGGCGTGGGCTATATGCGCGATTACCCTGTGGAGAAGATGATGCGCGATGCCAAGATCAACCAGATTTATGAGGGCACCAATCAGGTGCTGAGAAACGTTATCGCCCTCCAGCTATTGAAGAGGAAGGCGCTACGCGAATGAACATGGTGGTCTGCATAAAGCAGGTGCCGGGCACAACAGAGATCAAGATTGACCCCGAGACCAACACGCTGGTCCGCGAGGGAGTACCAAGCATCATCAACCCCTTCGATTGTTATGCCCTTGAGGAAGCTGTTCGCCTGCGCGAAAGGTGTGGTGGCAAGGTTATCGCAATCAGCATGGGGCCTCCCCAGGCAGAGGAGGCGTTAAGGGAAACGATCTCCCTCGGCGCCGATGAGGCCATCCTGCTCAGCGACCAGGCGTTAGCTGGCTCCGATACCTGGGCTACCTCTTATATTCTCTCCCGGGCCATGGCCAAGATAGCGGACTACGATGTCATAATCTGCGGCCGGCAGACGCTGGACGGGGACACCGGCCAGGTAGGTCCCGAGCTTTCCGAGATGCTGGGGATACCATTTGTGGCCTATGTGAGCAGGGTGGAGGAGATAAGGGACGGGTACATCAGGGTTCAGCGGATGGTCGAGGAGGGCTACGAGACGATCGAGATGCCGCTGCCCGCGGTAATCACCGTGGTCAAGGAGATAAACGTGCCCCGCCTGCCATCGATACGCGGCACGATGAAGTCCAAGAGCGCCCAAATACCCGTCTGGACGGCCGAGGACATAGGTGTAGATGCGAACAAGGCGGGCATCGCCGGCTCGCCCACCCGCGTGGTAAAGGTGTTCTTCCCCAAGCGAGAGTGAAAGAGCGAGATGCTCCAGGGAAGCCCTGAAGAACAGGTGGATAACCTTATCGAGTTGCTGGAGGGGATTGTTTAGGAGCCGCGTGTACAGAAATAAGCGGCTATGTGTATCACCACCTATGTTGAGATAAAGCGGAACGCTCCGAGGTC
>JAGMCC010000206.1 GCA_023129355.1 Dehalococcoidia bacterium
ACTTTCTTTGCCATTTTCCCTCCTCACTTAAGCCCACAGCCAGAGTTGAACTGGCGACCCCCTTCTTACCAAGAAGGTGCTCTACCACTGAGCTATGTGGGCTCTTTTTCGAACTTTTCTTTTTCTCGTACTGATAACGCCTCGTTCTACATAGAAACCGAATTTTGAACCAGACGTTTTCCACTTTGCCTTGCTAGGCCCAAAGTAGTAAAAACGCCGAATGCTCGGCCAATCAGAGCGCTCCATGGTTGCGGCATACCGAATCCTTTTACTGCCATTCTTACCGTGACTCCTGTTGCAAGGCCCGCCGCTGCGGGGTTGCTGACAGCTTGCTGAGCGATTCTGCGGACTACCTCCGTTGCAGGGCGTAGCACAACACGAACCTCTTGGGCTTTATACGGGATCATTCTCGACCGATTCTCGTCCCTTGTCGATTGCTCCCTCACCACAAGTTTTCTGGTGGCGGGGGTTGGATTCGAACCAACGAAGCCTGTCGGCGGCAGATTTACAGTCTGCTGGTTTTAGCCACTCACCCACCCCGCCGTTCTATACCCCCCTCGCCTTACACAGCCCGAGAGCGGATTCGAACCGCTACCCTGCCGATTACAAGTCGGCTGCGCTACCGTTGCGCCACTCGGGCTTTTTTCGAACTATTTGAGCTATGTAATTATGTATTACATATAATACAATACAGTTTTGACTAAGTAAAGTTATCACCTTTCGCTACCATTGTCAACATGGGTTGCCCCCGGTGCATCCCCCTTATCACGCTCAGATAGAGAGGTGCCACCTGGGATCGTGGTATTTCGCTTCACTTGCAATGAATGCACAGAGTGCGACCAAGAAAATCACGGAGAGGAGTTGATATGTCACTAAATACCTGAACGAGTGTACCCCCTTATCAAAAGGCTCCCTATTTGATATACTGTGGGGTGGATGGGTGTGGTGGGGAGTTCGAAAAAGTGGATAGGCGTGGTGGGGAGATCAGAAAGGGATAGAAGTAGAGAAATCACCGGGTATCGGGGGTAAGTAGGAGGCTCGTATGCCGGTAATCGCTGTTATTGGGGCGCAATGGGGAGACGAGGGGAAGGGGAAGATCGTGGACCTTCTGGCGGAGAAGGCGCACATGGTGGTACGTTTCTCCGGGGGGAGCAATGCCGGGCATACGGTAGTTAATCCCTGTGGCGAGTTCAAGATGCACCTTATTCCCTCGGGCATTTTCCATCGGGAGGTCACCTGCATCATCGGCAACGGTGTGGTCATCGATCCCGCCGTGCTCCTAGAGGAGGTCGAAGCGCTAAAGAGCCAAGATGTGTCGGTAGACAGGCTTTTTGTGAGCGACCGCGCCCACCTTATCATGCCCTATCACCTCCAGCTCGATACCCTGGAGGAGGAATCGCGCGGCAGTGGCGCGATAGGGACGACGAGGAGGGGGATCGGACCCGCCTATATGGATAAGGCGGGCCGGCTGGGAATCCGCACCGGTGACCTCTTGGAAAGGGATGCCTTTCTTGAGAGGCTTCGCCTTGTCCTGGAGCAGAAAAACCGCATCCTGACCAGGGTCTTTGAGGCGGAGCCGCTGGTGCTGGAGGAGATATATGAAAAGTATTGCCATTACGGTGAGCTTCTTGCCCCCTTCATCAGGGAAACCGATCTGATGGTCGAGGAGGCTCTGGAGAGGAAAGAGAAGGTCTTGCTGGAGGGGGCGCAGGGAACCCTGCTGGATGTTGACTTTGGCACCTACCCCTATGTTACCTCCACCACCACCATGACGGGGGGCGCTTGCTCCGGATTGGGGCTTAGCCCGCTGAAGCTCGATGGGATCGCTGGCGTGTTTAAGGCCTACATTACCAGGGTGGGGAGTGGTCCCATGCCCACGGAACTCCTGGACGAGACGGGGGAGCTGATTCGGGAGCACGCCCATGAGCGCGGCGCCACTACTGGACGCCCTCGCCGCTGTGGCTGGTTCGACGCAGTGGTCGGTAGGTTTAGTGCCCGCATTAATGGCTTCTCCTCCTTTATCCTCACCCGCCTCGATATCCTCAGTATCCTGCCCTCCATCAAGATATGCATCGCATACAGGCTTGAGGGGAAGACCCTTACGAGTCCCCCCTCCAGCGTGGCGATGCTGGCGAGGTGCGAGCCGCTCTATGAGGAGCTTCCTGGCTGGCAAATAGACATCAGTGACATCCGCCGCTTGGAGGATTTGCCAGTTGAGGCTCGCACCTATGTGGAGAGGCTGGAGGAGCTGCTTAA
>JAGMCC010000207.1 GCA_023129355.1 Dehalococcoidia bacterium
TATTCATAGGTCATGTAGGGGAATCGCCATACATTACCCAGTCCTATGGCCGAGCCTATGGCAGCAAAGATGAAGGTAGCTCTGCCGGGCCATCTCTCTCTTATTACTTCTGGCATTAACTTGTTTCCTCCTTTCTTGAAAATTTACTGATTTAGAGGATAACCTTTACTCGCCCGCTGAAAAATATAGCTTCCCAGCGGGCATTGCCAATATGACTTTTCTAGCCAACCTAATCCCTAACTGAGTCACCATAACACCCCTCCCATCAAATTTACCTATTTAAACTCTTATTAACTAGGGATTTTACATAGCTTAAGGCAATATGTCAATAGGTTTACTAGAATTTATCTGGTTTTTTTGGAAAAACTAGTGATATTCAACTGCTCCAGTGCCTTCTTGGTATCGCTGGCCACCCTTGCCTTATCACACTGCTTGAACCGATACTTGAATAGCCAGTAGGTGAACTCTTTAACCTCGGCAAGCCCCATGGAGCGGCGTTGGGGGTATCCCTTCTCTTGCCTGAATTTGTGAAGCAATTCGGTCATTGTTGCGCCATAGATACGCTGATAGGCCGCCTCAGAGAGGTGGTCGTTCTCATTGAAGGCACGTACTCGTTGCTCCTTGCGCGTCTCCTCCTCCGCAGCCAGGAGCAGAGCCTCCTCCACAGTGACACCATAGAAATAATTGAGGTGAGCGCGGTATTTGGCCTCGCCGATGAGGTGACAAAACTCATCTCTAGGGAGCTCAATGGGGGCTTTGCCACGGAAGAGGAGAGCGATCATTTCTTTCTCAGGAACGAGATAATCGACCTCATCCAGGAGGCGCTCGGCCAAGAGCAGCCAATCGAAGGCTTCGTTGGCGATGAGATAGTGATAATCCCGGCCGTTATGGCTCTCCTCAGCTACATTCCACCTCCCGATAGCCTCAAGGAGGGCGACATACCAGTGCTTTCCGTTTGCGATGGCCTCCCTGAAATGGCGAATCGCCTCACTATCGCTCGAGACGCCGGTCTCACCGAAGGGTTGTAGCTGGTTCTCCATGCCACCCTCGCTCTCGATTGAGAAAGGCTGCCACCTCTTCAAGCGGCCTGGTGTTCAATATATGTTTTGCTTCGCACCAACCACGGCGCGCCACGCCGATCCCAAAGCGAATCAGGTCGAGGTGAGAGGCGCTATGGGAGTCGGTGGTGATGATCAGTTTCAGACCCAGTTCCCTGGCCCGAAAGGCGTGTATATCCTTTAGGTCGAGGCGACTGGGCATAGCGTTTATCTCCAGGGCGGTATTGGTGTCAGCGGCGGCGCGAAAGATGGCCTCAAGGTCCACCATGATCGGCTCACGCTCCCCCAAAAGTCGGCAGGTGGGGTGAGCGAGCACATCGACATGAGGGCTCTTTATGGCGCGCAGGATCCGCTCCGTCATCTTGCCCTGCTCCTGGTTCATAGCTGAGTGCACCGCGGCGATCACGATGTCCAGCTCCGAGAGCAGATCTTCAGGGAGGTCCAGGGTGCCGTCGGCCCGAATGTCCACCTCGATCCCGGTGAGTATTCGGAAGCCGTCCATCTGCTCATTAAGGCTGTTGATTTCGGCGATCTGGCTTCGCAGCCTCTCCTCGTTCAGCCCGTGGGCGACGCCTCGCCCCATTGAGTGGTCGGTAATGGCGATATACTGGTAGCCTCGTGCCCTCGCGGCGAGCGCCATCGACTCGATGGAATCGTGGCCGTCGCTCCAATCGCTATGTACATGAAGGTCGCCCTTCAGGTCGCCTAGCTCGATGAGCCGGGGGATGGCCTTTTGCTCCGCCCTCTCCACCTCCCATTGCCCCTCCCTGAGCTCCGGCGGGATGAACTGGAGCCCCAGTCTCTGGTAGAAGGCCTCTTCATCGGTAAACTTCTCGGTGACCCCGCTCTTCAGGTCGGTGATCCCGTATTCGCTTAGCTTGAGCCCCTGGCGATGCCCACGCTCCCTGAGGGCGATGTTATGCTGCTTTGAGCCGGTGAAATACTGGAGCAGTGAGCCGAAGCAATCGTGGTCCACCAGCCTGAAGTCTATCTGGAGGTCGCCGTGGACGAGCACGCTGGCCTTGGTGCCCCCCTTGACCAGCACCTCCTTGACCCGGGGCAATCCGACAAAGGCATCGAGAGTGCATTCCCGGTCATCGGCGGTGCCCATGAGGTCGATGTCGCCGACAGTCTCGCGGAAGCGGCGCAGGCTTCCCGCCGGGGTAAGATTGCGCAGCCCGGGGCATTCTCCAAGCTC
>JAGMCC010000208.1 GCA_023129355.1 Dehalococcoidia bacterium
AAAAGCAGAAGGGGCAACTATAGGATTCAATACCTACAGTCCCCCCTTCTATCGTGATACAATATTATTATAGCACACATAACGCTTTTGTCAATACTGAGTACTGTGCCCACGACTGCTTGACAGGCGCTTCGGTTCTATGGTATCATAATACAACCACCGACCCTGATTGTGTTAGGGCGGTGAGTGGAAACTGGTTAGGCTTAACAAGAAATAAAAAAGTCGCTTGGATCGGTCACGACCGAGACGGCATATAGGAGTGGTATCAAATGCCTTCTCGGGCTGTGCCTGAGAAGGTTTTTTACATTCCAAAGAGCTCAATTATGTATAACGCGGTCACTGACATTCCGGGGATAAAGGTGGGGCATTACACCGATAAAGAGGCCGCCACCGGCTGCACCGTGATCCTATGTGAGGATGGGGCAGTGGCCGGCGTCGATGTTCGTGGCGCTGCACCGGGCACCAGGGAGACAGATTCATTGCGCCCGATGAGCCTGGTGGGGCGGGTACACGCCATCCTACTCAGCGGGGGTAGTGCCTTCGGCCTCGATGCTGCCGGCGGGGTGATGCGCTATCTGGAGGAGCGGGGCTACGGCCTTGACACTGGCGTTGCAAAGGTGCCCATTGTCCCCGCAGCTATTCTCTTCGACCTTCGTTTGGGCAGCGCTAAGGTGAGACCAGGACCCGATGAGGGGTATAAAGCATGCCTTGCCGCCTCGAACGGGCCGGTAGCTGAGGGGTGCGTCGGCGCGGGCACCGGGGCCACAGTGGGCAAGGTACTGGGGCCGGAGAGAATGACCAAAAGCGGCCTGGGGACGGCGAGTCAGAGGTTGGGCAATGCTACAGTCGGGGCTATCGTTGCGGTTAATGCCTTTGGTGATGTGGTCGACCCGGATACGGGCAAGATCATCGCTGGCCCTCGCGACATCGAGAAGGGGGGCTTTGTTAACACGATAATAAAGATGAAGGAATCGCTGAGCTCTCTTCCTACTAATACCACCATTGGGGTAGTAGTGACAGATGCCTCGCTGGACAAGGAGCAGGTGAACAAAATGGCGCAGATGGCTCACGATGGCCTGGCGAGAACCATTCGACCGGCCCATACCATGGTTGATGGCGATGCCATGTTTGCCCTCGCCACGGGGAAAGAGGGGCCTGGGGATGTCACCATGCTGGGAGCGATAGCGGCAGAGGTGGTGGCAGCAGCGATCGTGAGGGCGGTGACGCAGGCTGAAGGGCTTGCCGGCATACCTGCTGCTAAGGATATGGAGTAAAGAGGTACCTGGATGGCACTATATTCCTTCGAGGGAAATGCGCCGCAGATAGCGGAAAGCGCCTATGTCCACGATAGTGCCCAGATTATTGGCAATGTAGTTATCGGTGAAGAGTGCTTTATCGGTGCCGGGGCGATAATCAGAGGCGATTACGGGGAGCTGCTGATCGGTCCAAGGACCGCCGTTGAGGAGGGCAGCGTCATTCACTGCCCCCCACTGTCGACGTGTAAGATTGGCAGCGATGTTACCATAGGGCACGGCGCGATACTCCACAGTGCCACTATCGGGGACTCTGCCATCATCGGCATGGGTGCCATATTGAGCATCGGCGCGGTGGTGGGGGAATGGGCCATCGTGGCTGAGGGCACTGTAGTGACCATGGGGCAGGAGATCCCGGCGCGAAAGATCGCGGCCGGTAACCCGGCGAAAATAATTGGTGATACTACCGAGGAGCACCAAAAACTGTGGGCACGGGGTAAAGAGATATATGCAGAACTCTGCTGCCGCTACAAGGAAGGCTTAAAAAAGTTATGAACGAAGTCAGACGAGACCAGGGAAGCAACCGGTGCCAGATCGGTTTCATTGGGGCGGGGACAGTAGGCACGGCGCTGGCAGTCAGGCTCAGCGGCAAGGAATACCCGGTGGTCGCCGTTTCCAGTCGCACCAAAGCCTCCGCCCAGCGGCTGGCAAAGGCCGTGCCCGGATGCCGGGTACACGATAGCGCCCAGGCAGTGGCCGATAAGGCCCAGCTCGTTTTCATCACCACCCCCGACGATGCCATTGCCCAGGTGGCCGCCGAGATTCAATGGCACCCCGGTCAAGGGGTAGCTCACTGTAGCGGCGCCGACTCCACCGATATCCTCGAGCCAGCGAGGAAGCGCGGTGCTCTTGTCGGCGGCTTCCATCCTTTACAGACCTTCGCCAGCGTGGCCCATGCCATAGAGAACATCCCCGGC
>JAGMCC010000209.1 GCA_023129355.1 Dehalococcoidia bacterium
CAGGGTTACCAGCTTGCGCCAGCGCAGGTAACGGTCGTAGTTCTCCAGCATCCTCTTGGACTCGAGGTGTCTCTTGATCCCCCTTCGCTCCCCGAGCTTTTCTATCTCGTCGGTTACCTTCAGGATGAAGGCATCGGCACCGTTACCGTAGCTGGCCCACAGGATCTTATCGCCCGGCTTCGCATCCTCAAGAGCGGCCACAAGGATCATCAGGGACTGAGCGGAGCCGGTGTTGCCCACGGTGGTAAACAGCGGCTCCTGAACCTGCTCGGGCTCGAATTTCAGCGACTTGGCAACCTGACCATGCCTTCTAGCTTCTAGCGTTGTGTTGTACACTACCTTGGCGAAATCCCCCGCTGATGCATCGTACTTTTTCATCAGCCCCTTGATCGCCTCCGGTAGTATCAGGGAATAGCCCTTGTCATAGATCATGCGGTCTTCCCATGCACGGATGAATTCGTCCTGATCCGAGCGCCATATGCCGGAGAACTCATCTGAGATATGATAGCTCCCCTCGATGGTGGCTATGACATTCTTATCACCTATGAGTAGGGCGGCGCTGCCATCGCCCAGCGCCATTTCGAAGTCACCCGCCGGAGCCGCCATTCGTTGTTCGCTACAGGTTACCAGCATACTAGTGACGGGGCCAGCATTGACCGTATCTATGGCGGTGGCCACGGCACTGGTTCCCGCCCTGAGCGTGCCGGTTATGTCCAGGGTGCGTATATCGCGGCGCATATCCAGGGCGGTGGCCAGCAAGCTGGCGCACAGCTTCTCCTTGTAGGGCGCGGTGGTGGTAGCAAAAAACAGGCCATCGATACCCTTGTGGTCTATGCCGTTTAAGCAGTCGATGGCCGATTCCATTGCCATGGTCATGCTGTCTTCATCGAAATTGCAAACGCTCCTTTCCCCCGCCATCTTTGCGCCGCCCCAGGATTTGTAGAATATTTCGCGTGACATCCGGTGTAAGGGTATATAAGCGCCATACGATGTTATTCCTGTTGCCATATAAATCCTTTCTATACGTTCCCTTTTTTCGAGCTAGCCGCATCGCTCTAAAATATGGATAGCTGGGAAAAAGTCGGCTAGCGAAAGCTCGAGCAGAGCAACGAAAACTGACCCCGAATATTCAGTATATATTATCGCCTGGAGTTGCGTCAAGCCACTGTTGTGCGGTGTTCAGGACATACTATACACTTTTTAAGCTCACCTAAGAGAGATTAGATAACACTACCCTGCTTGTAATATTTGTAATATATAGGGGAGGGCTTTCCTCGGGTTATTTAACCCATTTAGGCGCAGCTACTCTCTGCATCGCATTAACACCCCCTGACAGGTTTCAGTTGACCCTCCGGCGACAGTAAGCCTTCCAATAACTGTGGTCATATCTCAATTTCGTAGTTATAAAGTTTGCTTGATACCAGCAATCCTTAAGGGATATTATCTTATATAGTAATGTAACTTGAGGAACGGGTGAAATGCCATGCCCAAGAATATTTGCAAATGGTATGAAGTTTGTCCAATAAAAAGGTTCTATGAACAAGGCAAGCTAGAAAGGATCTGGGTTGAGAGGTATTGCTGGGGTAATAATGAAAGATGCGTGAGATATAAATTAGAGGAAAGCGGAGAGCCGCACCCGGATAATCTACTACCAAATGGAGAAGTTAGAATAGAATTGAAATAGTTCCTTTATAAGTAACTTGTCGATCTTGATGACCGCATTTCCTTTGCTCTCCCACCGCAAGATAGAATTGAGACATTTGGCAGTTCATCCAATGGGTAATTCCGCCGCTACAGGTCTTCCTCCCGTATTACTCTAACTCCGTTCGCTTTTAATAATGCCGTAGTAACACCGTCACCAGAGACCAGCCGCCCTGAAAACGAGCCATCATATATTTGCCCACAACCACACGACGGACTTGCAGACTTAGCTATTAATTCCCTAATATTAAGTTGCCGGGCAATTTTTAAGGTTTCTTCAGCTCCGCGGACGAATTCCATAGTAACATCCACTCCATTTCCATTCATAACCCTACATTTGCCGTTAAGCACGTCCTCACCTGAACCGCCCTGAATTTCTTGAGGTGCCCGGGGAGTTGCTAGCCCTCCCAGTTGTTCAGGACAGACAGGAATTAGGGTTTCAACCTTTGAAAGTTCGATAGCTCGGTCATTCCTATATTTATCATCTCCTTTCCATGTGCACCTTATTCCTAATAGGCAAGCAC
>JAGMCC010000021.1 GCA_023129355.1 Dehalococcoidia bacterium
GGTTGGCTTATCGGTGACACCTGCATTATTGAAGCTCCTTAGCCTTCAATTCACCCCCGAGGAGGCTCAACTTTCTCTCCAAATAGGTCTCACCGGTGGAACACTGGACCAGCTTTCAGCAAAGGTGGGCATGAACAAGGACAAACTTAAGCAAATGCTCTACACTATGGCGAATAAAGGCACAATGTGGATCGACCCAGGCAAGGAGGACCCGATATACCGGGTCCTAGGGAGTTGTGCGCCGGGCCTTTCCGAGACTGGCCTCTTTGGAGGTATCAGATTTCCGTATGATGTGGAATTAGGTAAAGCACTGCACCAAGTCCAATACGAGTGGGCCAGGGATAGGCTCTGCACATTAGGGTTCCCTTTTGCACCGGTCTGGGCTCATCCGAACGTGCTGCCCGATGACGCCCGTCCCGAGGAGAACCTAGCCGATTTTCTAAAGGGACAAGATTACTTCAGTGTGTCAACCTGCCCCTGCCGTCTCTCACATTGGCTCGTTGACCCCGGAAACCATTGTCAGCACATGCTGGAGACATGCCTCCATGCAGGGGATTGCGCCCGATGGTGTGTGGAGCATGGTCTGGGCCGCGAGCTCACTTTGGATGAGGCCCTTGAGTTGCTGAACAAGGCAAATGCCGATGGCCTGGTTCACACAATTAACATAGAGGGTTTCATATGCAACTGCTGCACCGACTGCTGCCCCTTGTTCATAGGTTTCCACGAGTTCAACACTAAAACAATGATCCCGTCACCGTTCATTCCACAAGTCAAGGAGGAGGAGTGCAATGCCTGCGGGGACTGTGCTGATATTTGCCCGGTGAACGCGATGAAGGTTGATGAAATCGCCGAAGTTGATGTTGACACATGCATCGGTTGCGGTGTGTGCGTCACGCACTGTTCCATGGAGGCTCTCGCCCTTGTAAGAAGGCCTGAAGATAAGCAAGTCGAGATGCCAGATGAGGTTAAGCAGCATGTGGGATGACGACGGTAGCGTCACAGCGACATAGGGCAAACTGGTGACAGTTCAATAAAATAGAATAGGGCATAGTTGCATTGAGGAGGTCAAGAAGTGGATTTCAAGAATGATAAGGAGAAATTATCTGAACTAGCAAATCTAATGAACGAACAGTCTGAGACTCCTATCCCCGTTGTTACTGATGATTTACTATATATTTTCGATGCTGTCTTGGAACCAGAGGAGGTTGATTTCCTTTTGAAGATGGGCGGTGGTAATATAACACTTCTACAAATTGAGTCGAAAATGAATCTACCAAAGAGTGAATTCGATAGGATATTTGATAATCTACTTGATAAAGGCCACATTACTCAATTGGAATCGGAAGAAGGTAAGGATGAGGCCATTTACCATCTGATGACCATATTTCCTGGCTGGTTTGAACTGTATCTAATGAGAGGTGCTGAAACGCCGGATCGAAAAGCGTTTGCTGAACGCCTAAGCAAGTATTATAGCATGGCCGCGGATTTCGACCCAGAAATAATAAACGCTATTCTTCACCAAGTAGGGCCCCAACGTTCAATAGCAGTAGCGAATCCGCCTAAAAGCAGGCTTATTAACATAGGTGAGGCGATTCAGCCACAAGTTAGTGAGGTCTTCCCCCCTCATAGTGTCGTTGAAATCTTTGATAGGCTTGATGAGAATGAAGTTATTACCCTGGGCCATTGTTTCTGCAGGCATCAAAGAAAACTCGTTGGCGATCCCTGCAGGGTGGGATTGCCGGAGGAGAGTTGCATAGCCATTGGCCCGGCAGCGGAACATTTACTAACTCGTAATTTTGCACGTCAGATTACTAAGAAGGAGGTTTTTGAATTTATTCGAGAGGTAGAAGAAAAAGGAGTGGTCCACCAGGTCGGTAGGGTCCTACCTTTGAAAGATCTCAAGGCTAAGTATGATGTCGATATCATTTGTAATTGCTGTTGGGATTGCTGTGGGGTCATTGGTAATTACAATAGGGGGAACATCCCGTTTGTCCTAAAATCATATTACATAGCGGAAATTCCTGATCAGGACCTGTGTAACGGTTGCGGGACTTGCGAAGAGTTCTGCCCTGTTCAGGCTATCTCGCTGAATGGGGAGGGAAAGGCGGAGATCAATCCTGATATGTGCTGTGGATGTGGAATGTGTGCAATTCACTGCACGGAAGAGGCTATTCACCTCAAGCCCTTGGAACGTGAAGTGTTTTTACCTATGCTACCCAAATCAGAATGTCGAATTACAAAATAACATCTGTGAACAGCCTTTCCCTTTTGAAATCGACGAAAACGATATATTCGGATTCGCTCAGCCTTTGGAAAATATTCTCCTTCACGCCTCTTAAGGTCTGCTCTGCCACAGCGATATATGGGTCAAAACCCACCTGGTCAAGTTTCGCTGCTATATCGTGAGCTATTTTAACTTCATCAGTCTCCTTTTGCTGCCCACAACTAATAAATACTCTTGCGCGAACGCCGGTTCCCATTTCCTTAGCCCCATTTACTGCTCATTATATTCTTCCCTAAGTATGCCTAAATTCGTTTTGAATTTGTTTGATTTTAGCATTCTTCCAAAACCGTTATTAATATCACTATAAACTTCCAAGTCAACTCTCTGCACTCAATGACGGTTTGTTCACCCCCTTCCGACACCCTTTTTCACACTAAATAGTGTAGAGCCATAAAGATGTAGGCCTTGACAATAGCAGCCTCCAGGCAGATACTAGGAAGCCACACAAGGAGACATCTAATTAATCTATAAGTAACGGAATCAGGGGGGTAATCATGCTAACTAAATATGATGAACTTCTTTGCCACCAGACCGTGTCCACCTTTGACTCCATAGAGACCAGCGCCCGAGAATGGACGGAGCGGGTATGGGTCGTAGTCTATGACACTTCAGGGGAATCCCTCTTGATCGCAGGGCTCGGCATGTATGCCAACCGGAACATCATGGATGCCTTTGCCTGCCTGAACATCAAAGGTAAAACGCAATACAATGTCAGGGCTTCTCGTGAACTACGTCCGGCTATCGATGAGGTCAAGGTTGGGCCCTTTTCTTATGAAATAGTTGAGCCACTAAAGAAGGTGCGGTTTACCCTGGGAGAGAACGACTACGACCTAAGTTTCGAAGTAGACCTCGAGGGGACAATGCTTCCTCATGAGGAAGTATCACAGGTGGCCAAGGTAAGGGGCAGGGTGTTGGAAAACGTTCTGCGCTACGTGCAGGGAGGCAAGGCCAGCGGATGGATAAAGGTTAAAGGCAAGCGATATGAAATAGGTAAGGAAAATTGGCGTTGGTTGAGAGACCACTCCTGGGGTATAAGACGAGGTGGTGGCGTACCAGAAAGCGGGGTTCAGCCAGGAGAAATCCCGATAGGCTATCTGCATAACTTCAGCTTCATGCAGTTCGATGATTTCGGTATCTCCCATCACACCAGGGAATCTTGGGACAGTAAAACCCTTTTGTTTTCTGGAGCAGTCTTCTATCCCTACGGAAGTGGGAAAGAGGAACTCCCACTGATTAACGTTGAGCACAACTATCGGTTCCGCCCTGACCTGCGGCGAATAACAGGAGGTACCCTCGTATTCAACGCCGTTGACGGTTCTAAGATCGAGATCTCGATGCGTGCCCTGGCGTTCTGCTGCCTGAAGCCGGGCGGATATTTTGGTCACCGAGGGTTTGTCCATGGGCTATGGATGGGTCCGTCTTATCTTGATGGCTACAAGCTCGATCTCACTGATCCCGAAGTAGTGCGCGAAGTCTCTTTCCTGGATGAAGTGATGTGCGAGATGCATTGTGGCGATAAAATTGGCTATGGAATCATCGAGCTGGTCATCGTGGGGAAATATCCCAAGTATGGCTACCAGGACTGGGAACCCACGGCTGACCCTAGCTACATCTCGGGGAATGTGGCTAGCGACAGCGGGGGATAGGGATCTCTGATTGCATTTTTAATGTTCGGCAGAAGACTGAAAGCTTGATCTCGCCGATTTGGATACTGTAAAGGGCGTCTCTTTCCTTAACCAAGGCTACTAAGAGAGGGGGTAGGAAATGCTTTCGAGAGAAGTTGACTTAGCTGATATGCAGTCAAGGCTCACCGCCTGGCTGCAGCAGAAGATGCCTCTGGCACAGAACCTTTCCATATCGGGCATGGAAAGGTCAGGTGCAGGGCTCTCCAATGAGACCTTTCTCTTTGACCTTAATTGGCAGGAGGCTGGACAACAAAGGTCGGAGAGCATGGTGCTTAGGTGCCCTCCCAAGGACTACCCAGTTTTTCCCGAGTATAACCTGGACAAGCAGTTCCATGTCATGGAGCGTCTGCAAGGAACAAATGTGCCTGTGCCCAAGGTTTACTGGCTAGAAGAGAATAAGGAGGTGCTCGCCAGCCCCTTCTATATCATGGGCAAGATTGATGGAGTTATTCCCCCTGAGTACCCACCATACCACTCATTTGGGGTTTATTATGATGCCACTCCGCAGCAACGGGCGAAAATGTGGTGGGGCTCTTTGGAAGCTATGTCCAAAGTTCATCTGCTCGATTGGCAGAAACTAGGGTTTTCCTTCCTTGGCATCCCTAAGGGTGGTAGCGGTCCCCTAGACCAGCAACTGGAATACTGGGAGAGCTTTCTCAATTGGAGGAAGGAGGAGCCTCAGCCGATCCTGGAGGCGACTCTTGACTGGCTTAGAGAGAAGCGGTATACCCCAAAGCATGTAACCTTGTGCTGGGGCGATTGTCGAATGCCTAATACGATCTACAGCCCAGATGGCGAGGTGCTAGGGGTACTGGACTGGGAGATGGCCTACCTTGGGGACCCAGAGTCCGACCTGGGTTTCTTCCTCTTCCTCGATTGGCAGCATAGCGAGGGCTACGGCATTCCCCGACTGGATGGCTCTCCGGGGAGGGAAGAGACAGTGCAGCGCTATGAAGAGCTCACCGGTAGGAAGGTGGAGAACCTTCTCTATAATGAGGTACTAGCTGCCTTTAGGGCCGGGGTGGTCATTCTAAGCGTATTCAAGAACTTCAATAAAATGGGCGTCGCTCTCCCTGCCGAAGATATCGAGCTCAATAACCCATGCACCCAGAGGCTAGCCGAACTGTTGAACCTACCCGCTCCAGGCACGACCAAGAGGGAGACTACCAGGATCGAGGATGTGACGGTATCCATCCAGTTCCATCTCACCGGGCCAGGCGGCAGTGACTGGTACCTGGTGTCCGATAGAGGCAAGGGAACTCGCTATGAGGGCACGGTGGAAAACCCTGACGCTACCCTCACCGTCTCAGCCGATGCCTGGGATGCCATTCAGAGGGGAGAGCTGGACCGCCTGCATGCCTGGACAAGTGGCAAACTGAAGATTGAGGGCGACATGACCTTGTTGTTACAGCTTGAGGACATGATCTCGAAGTTTAGCAGACCTGGCTAGTTATTAACTTCAGGGTACTTGAACAAGGGAAGCGAAAAATAGAAAGGATCATAGTGGGAAGGAGGTTAGCATGGCACAAGGGCTGGAAGAAAGGCTCAGGGTTCTCGAGGATATCGAAGCCATTAAGCAATTGAGGGCTACCTATTGCTATCTGGTGGATGCCGGAGTAGCGGGGGATGCCTCCAAGCTGGATGAGCTCTTAGACCTATTCACCGATGATGCCCGGGCAGAATACGGAGATTATGGAACGTTTGAAGGAAAGGAGGCTCTCCGTCAATTCTTCAAGGAGTTGATCCCGGGGGTACTATCTTACTCCGCCCATATGGTACACAACCCTGTAATCGAGGTGGAGGGGGATAGAGCGAAGGGGAAGTGGTATTTTGAGGCTGCCTGTACCTTTAGTATGGCGAACCGGGCCACGTGGGCGCAGGGGAAATATATTGAGGAATATGTGAAAGTAGATGGGATATGGAAGTGGAAGTCCTTAAAGGTTGTTTTCGATTACTTCACCCCATTCGATGAGGGATGGGTCAAAACGAAGGATTTAGTGAGACAGCTTTTTCCTGATACTACATAGCTATAAGCCCTCTCTGCTCCAGGTCTTGGGCAACATCGTTTAGCGCTAGGCCCTCCAGGTTTGCCCTGGTTTGGAGACCGGTGGCTACATCCCATTGCCTGAGCTGGTAATATTCGTCCTTCATCCTTTCGAATTCTTCCCTTTCAACCACGGCACCCTTTCGGGATGTTACCTCTCCACCTCTCCCCGTCACCAGACATTCGGGATTTGCCTGATCGTATTTAAGTGGCAGGGTGAAGAAGTGACCCGGTAGATTATCGAACTCTCGCCCCGAGTGACCCTCCCTGACCAGTATGGCCCTCTGTAAATTAAAAACCCTCTCACCTATTTCGTAAAGCCCCTCCTCACTAACCTCTTTCCCGGTAACGGCGGAGAGAATCCTACTTTCCAGGGTCGGGTCACCCACATGGTCATCGGTGTTTTCGAGGTCAGTAATAGGCCACAGGAGGTTACAGAGAATAAGGCACTCGATCGCATACTCTCGGTCCTGGATTTTCTTTGCCGCCAGGGCTTTACCATCGTAGATGGAAAAATCAGCCGCCAGCTCGCCCCCCCAGAATCTCTTAGATATGGCGCGAACAACATCCGAGGTAACGTAAGTAAGCCCCATGGTCCCGGCAACCCATCTGGCGAGGAGTAAGCCCACTTCATGTATTTGATTTATGGGTATTCTCGGCTCCATAGCATATAGGAGTGCATTGGTAATATATAGCCTTGGTCCGTATGGGTGATATCCGGGTTCGGAGAGATAGCCAGCAATATCGAGCTGCTCCTTAGCATCGGTTCCCAGCGTGTCCGCAGCCTTACCCATTCCCTGAGCCAGAACATCCCCGAAACCCTCACGCAGAGAAATCTTTCTCACCAGCGTCTCTATGAATTCCATACTTCCCAATTTTGATATAGGGATGCCTGTATTTTCATCGGTCAGGATGCCAGCGCTATAACACCCGTAGAGCCAGCTAATCATCAGGTCAATGTCCACTGCATCGAGCCCGTAGTCGTCACAGAGCTTAGTGGCAAAAAAGGGAACGTCATTCCATTCTCCGTAGTATCGCTCCGCCCAGGGCTGATAAAAAAAGGCAGAATGGCATATGAATTTCCCCTTCTTGCCATCTGCTGCCTCATAGACTCTCCTGGGGCACCTGCCGAGACAGCCATAGCAAGGCTCCTTCTTCATTTCGGGCCCCGGTACTGTTCTCAATCCAAGTATAGGGTCTCTTGACCACCGGCTGAGGTATTCCCAGCCAGGGAATGGGAAGGCCCTGCCCAGTTCCCGGTAGTACTTGGTCAGCTCTCGCAACCTTTCCGGTTGGGCAACTTTCACACCCCTCTTAGCGCCCTTAACCACAATAGCCTTTAGCCGCTTGGAACCCATGGTAGCCCCCAAACCTCCTGAGCAACTAGCATCATTGTCGGCAAGAAGACTAGCCATGATCGCCATATTCTCACCAGCTGGACCAATGGCTACCACTCTAGCGGAGCTTCCAAGCTCGTCCTTCAGGATCTCCCTGGTTTCAATAGATCCCCTGCTCCACAGAGCGGAGGCGTCCTTTAATTCAGCGGTTTCATCGTGAAGGAAGAGATAGACTGGCGTGTCCGATTTGCCTTGAACCACGATGGCATCGTAGCCGGCAAACTTCAGTTCGGCCCCCCATCTCCCTCCCAGATTGCCGTAGCAAAACTGCTGCGGGGTGGTGGTGGGAGACTTCCCGCAGACCTGCCACCGCGAGCCGCTCAACGCAGGGATCCCAGCCAGCGGGCCGGTGGCAAAAATCAGTCTGTTTTCTGCAGCGAAGGCATTTACCTCAGGTAGTACCTCGTCCCAATAGATCTTGGCGGCGATGCCCCTTCCGCCAAGAAACCTGTCAGCATAGTCCATGGTAGGAACACACTTGGTACTACCTGAAGACAAATCTACCCTTAAGATTTTCCCGGCATATCCAAATGTTGCCATTTTCCTCCTAACATTCACATAGATGAGCTCGGAGTTGTATGATCTGCGCGTGCTTCGGATAATACCGACTGCGGTAGAAGCTGTCAAGCCTGGATTTGCGGTTATTACGGCGACTGACTGAAGTAACTGTTTCAATACAAATGGCAATAGCGCGTAGCCGCCCTTTCAGAGGAGTGTAGAACACTTGGTAGTGGAATGTAATCAACTTATATGAGTTTGACTGATGGATAATCTGAATCTCAAGCCCGTGACACCTTGATCAGAAGTTAGGGTATTGGCATTTTGTATCTACATAGAAAAAAACGCGATTTTGAAACCTTAACCTGGTGCCTTTTTCGCTCCTGGATTTCTACCAGTTAAGGACTCACTACTCAGGCTTTTGGCCATGATAATTAGATTGTTCTACGCGATAACAAATCAGGTTGCCTCTGCCGAAGTTATGGGTTGGTGAAATTTTAAGATTTACAAATACTACCGCTGCACAGAGATCTTGTATCAGCCACGTTGGTAAACGATCCCGTACCCTCCTGGAGGGAAGGTGAACTTAATGGCATCGTAGTCGCATACGGTATAGCACGACGCACACTCGGTACAGAATTTCTTATAGTCCGTTTCCAGTACCGCCTTGCCGTCTCGGATCTTCCATAAATTCATACCGCAGATTATTACGCAGTTCTTACACCCCACGCACTTCTCATGATCCACCGAAATAAAATCCACTGGCGACTCGATTACTGTTACCAGCTCTCTCTTTTCTATTAGAAGTTTCTCCATAGCTACTTTCCTCCTGCGGTTGCTTTCATCATGTTTTGTAGCATGGGGGCCACCATCTTGGTGCCAGCGAGGAAACCCTTAATTTTATCTCTCGAGGCTTCTTCGGCTATAGGGAAGTAATAGCGCGACATGAAAAGCAGTTGCGGTATCATGTCAACCATAATCGCTGGTACTCGCAACATGCCATGTGCATGTGGTTCGGCAAAGGTCAGCATACTGTAGAACATGGCATCGGCAAGGTTATCGAATAAGTCATAGAAGGTCTGTGACGTCCATGCAGCAAAAAAGTCTCTAAGCACGGTGCCGGATGTAAAATCGACACCCACCGGCGATACTTTAAGCTCCTCCATGTACTTCTTCAGGTACGCCTTGGAGAAGTCCTTGTCACCGTGAGCTCGCACTGCTACCTGAGCGGCAAGCCGAGACGAATACATTGCCTGCCATACCCCTTCGGCCATAAAGGGCTCGGGGACTCCTGCAGCATCGCCGGTGAGCATGAGGCCTCCGGTAAATATCCGCTCGTTGAACGTCTTCAGCCAGGGCAGAAAATGAAGCTGGAACTCGCGAGGACGGGCACGAGTGGCTTTGATCAGGCGCTGAATGAAATCAAGTTGAACATTATCTATCACTGATCTGGTTGACAGGTTTCGGCCTGCGTCGATTTCGCTCTGTAGCGTCTTCGCTGGGCGGGAGCCGATGTGAAATCCGTCCCGGCAGATAGTGCAGTATCCGCCGCGATCCGGGCCCATAAATATATGGACATTCGTGTCACCGCAGTACTCGGCGATCCGCTCCGGGTCAGCCTCGAAATCGACTGTGGCCAGCACCGCAATCTGGTCTTTATCCCATCTCTTTCGAATCCCAGCCTTATTGGCCATTAGGGAGTGCGCGCCGTCGGCCGCAATAACTACTGGAGCTCGATAGGTGTTGCCTTTACCGTCAACCACCCCGGCCACGTTCTTTCCTTCCCAAATTACGTCTGTTGCGAGAGTGGCGAGCTTGAGCTCTGCACCGGCTTTGGTAGCTAAATCCGCCATCCACTGGTCGAACTCAGGCCGGTACATCATCTGCACCAAGTATTCGCTGGCCTGGGGATAGCTGTTACGCTTTGGAGGAGTCAGACCCCAGGTCATGCGCTCAGAGTTGGATGGCATGGGCTCGACTATATGCATTACACCGAATTTCGTAGACCACAACGATGGTACGTCCAGATCCTTAATGTAATCGAAATCCCGAGCGGCCTTGGGCGCGAGGCCAAAACCAGACGAGTTTTTCTCGCCGCAGAAGCGTCCCCGCTCGAGGATGACTACCTTAAGACCGGCATCCGCGGCCTCCTTGGCAGCAGCACTCCCTCCAGGTCCGCCGCCCACTACAATCAGGTCATAGTTATTCATTTGGCCTCCTTCTTTGAGTTGCTGTAAATGATAGATACCGGGTTTCACATACAAAGACTCACTGCGCTTCGTTTATTCCTCCGGTGATATGTAGGCACTAGGATAGTCCTCTCGCCGGCAGATTCGAGTCGAGATCTGCTGCGCTTAGGGGATCTATTCTATGTAAAAGTTAGAGTCCGAAGCCATGTTCGGGTCGAAGGCTCTCTTGAGTTTCCTCACCCAGTTTTGAAAATTGAAGCATGCGGGACCGTATACTGTGTCTACTTGACCAGGGAGAGCGCCTATGGGCTGCCCGAGGCTTCGTCGCACAATTGCCTGGTCTGCTTCAGCAAGGTATTCCATCGCGCCCTTTGCCGACTCAGGATCGGCTGGATCGTACATATATAGCTCTTCCAGGTGCCCGAATCGGCCTTGTTCATACGGCCCTCCCCAGGCATCGTCGGCGGCATCGTCGACGATCGCGCCCTTTGCTATGTACTTCTTCTTCAGCTCCTCCCCTACCTTGGCGCCCTCCACCGCCGTATCCCAGGCAGTGGGAGCCCCGAACGAGGTATGAAAGGTGCCCGCTAGCCGGAATATCCGCCCCTGGCGGTCCCACTTGATCATGACAGCAAATGTCCTCTTTTCCGTATCGGGGTCCTGCGCCAGCGCGGGGATCCAGCCCTCGGTCTCGGCCAGGATCTCGCGCAGAGCCCTCTCCTGATACTCGATCTCCCTCAGCGAGCCGCCGGCCAGTATCAGCAGGAAGGAGTATCGGAACTCTTCCATCACTTCGTCCATCGCTCCGGATTGGCGCATCTCGGCGTATTCTGCTGAGGAGCTTGCTATAAGCAGTGGCACCAGGCCTGGAGCCAGCTCCCTACCCATTGTGTACCCTATCTCAGCCTCACATATTTTATATGTGGCATCGGCGAACCTTTCCCAACTGGGGAAAGCGATGACGTAGGATCTGAAGTTGTCAGGGACTGCGATCTTATACTCAGGCGTCGAGCCCTCGATTTCCGGTGCCGGCGGACCGGGCCAGGGATAGAGCTTGATTGCGCACTTGGTGAATACGCCCATGCCCCCCAAGGCACCCACCATGCCCCTCATTACGCCCCTCAGGCTGGGGCCCGGCCCGTCGCCACAAAACCAGCCAGCTCCCGAACCTAGTGAACCTAGCCTCAGGATATCGCCTGTAGGTAGCACCCATTCCACCGCCAGAGGATTGCGGCCGCTGTAGCCCATCGAT
>JAGMCC010000210.1 GCA_023129355.1 Dehalococcoidia bacterium
GCATGACAATGGGTAGGCTGGCCGATTGCCCGATCAAGTTGGGCAACAGGCTTGGCCAGCCTACTCGGCGGATCGAGGTCACGCGGCGGGTATTGGGTCTCAGTGGTGGGCTGTCATGAGACGTGGGGATTACCGCGCTGCCCCTTCGCTTCGCTCTGGGCTTCGGCTCGCAATGACAGAGAGGATCCCTGGCTCCTAATGTAGCGTCGTGACTCCCGTCACAACGTGGAATTCGTTGCCACAGGAGTGGCAACGCTACCCCTTCGCGCTGAGGGGTGGGCCGAAGTGTCGGCCGACCTGGCGGCCTCGGGGCGCGACAATCTCATTGTTTGGCCACCACCCCAGGGATTGCTTCGTCACCAGGGCTCCTCGCAATGACGGGGAGAAGTGGGTGGGTGGGAAAAGGTGACCGGCAAACTTGTCCATGGATTGGTAACAAAACGGGCAGGGTCAGCGCCTGAAAGCTTCGATCGAGGAGAGGCCCATCTTTTTCTACTTCGGTAGAAAGATCAGATGCTTTATGGCAGCGGGATGTCCCAGTCGCAGGCGCCGGTGACCAGCACCATGTAGTCATACGTGTGACCACCTCCCAGCGTCGTCAGCTCGCCACCCACGCCAGGCACCCAGAACTTCCACTCCAGAGCAGGGCCATCATACCACCAGACTCCCTGTACCTGAGCCGGAATGTCTGCTGGGTCGAGGTCAGCCAGCACCACTGCCCCATTATAGGAATCAGGCAGGTGCTTGGGGAAGAAGCCCGCAGCGAGGAAAGTCCAGGTATGGGAAGAAGGTGGTGTTGATGTTGGTGTCGGTGGTGGCGTCGAGCAGCAGGCCAGCTTCAGATCACCGTTGCTGGCATCATAGTAGCTGATGGCCAGCCCCGAGCCGAAGGCCAGTGAGGTGTACATCCCCACATCCCCGGTGCTGTCCACGGTGACGATCTCACCGGCATCGGTGAAGTCCCCATCGTTGTTCCGGTCATAGGCCAGCTTCAGATCACCGTTGCTCACATCATAGTAGCTGATGGCCGGCCTCCCCGAAGCATCGAAGGCCAATGAGGTGTACATCCCCACATTCCCGGTGCTGTCCACGGTGATAATCTCATCTGCATCGGCGAAGTCACCATTATCGTTCCGGTCATAGGCCAGCTTCAGATCTCCGTTGCTCCAATCATAGTAGCTGATGGCCGGCCCGCTGCCGAAGGCCAATGAGGTGTACTCCCCCACATACCCGGCGCTGTCCACGGTGATAATCTCACCGGCACCCTGGTAGTGCCCGTTGTCATTCCGGTCATAGGCCAGTTTCAGATCACCGTTGGCTATATCATAGTAGCTGATAGCCGGGCCGGTGCCGATGGCCAATGAGGTGTGCGCTCCAACATACCCGGCGCTGTCCACGGTGGTGATCTCATCGGTATCGGCGAAGTCACCATTATCATTCCGGTCGTAGGCCAACTTCAGATCAAGGTTGGTCCCCTCATGGTAGCTGATGGCCGGACCGGTGCCGAAGGCCAACGAGCTATGGCTTCCAACACTCCGGGTTCTGTCCACGGTGATGATCTCCTGAGTATCGGTAAAGTCCCCATCATAGTTGCGGTCGTAGGCCAACTTCAGAGCACTGTCGCTCCAATCATAGTAGCTGATAGCCGGACCGTTGCCAAAGGCCAGCGAGGTGTGCATTCCCACATCCCCGGCGCTATCCACGGTCTGGATGACCCAGTCTGTCCCGCACTGTGCATAGGCTGCGGTCTGGACGCTCAATAAGATGGACAAACACCCAAGCAAAGCGATCAGGTATAGCCCAGCCCCGCCACTCCTTCGCTTTACCTTAAACATGGTCACCGCCCCTTTCGTTTTTCAACATCACTGTTCAACCCCTGTCCCGGCACTTCCAGAAGCGAGAAAGCGATTTCCATCACTCGCCGACCGATTTCCTGTATTTTACCATTGCACGATTTACGGAGTTTTGTCAATGGTCACCAAAGATTGTCGATAACAAGCGCTGAGGGGGCGTGGGTATGGGTTTATGGGGTAGGTTGGAGCATCCGCTCCAACAACGCCTGGAGCCGATGCTCCAGGCTACACAATCTGTCATTGCGAGCCCCGACTTGGGCCAAAGTGTCGGCCTCGGGGCGCGGCAATCTCATTGTTCGGCCACCACCCCAGGGATTGCTTCGTCACCAGGGCTCCTCGCAATGACAGGGAAAGGCGGGTGGGTGGGAAATA
>JAGMCC010000211.1 GCA_023129355.1 Dehalococcoidia bacterium
CTCATCGCCCGTCCGCTTGACTATTGCTTCTATTGCCCTTCTTTTCTTCTGCAGGGACGCCTCCCGTAGATGTGTCAGGCGTGCCTCATCCAGGGGCTTGATTTCAATTATCCCTTCCTGCCTTGCCTTCTCAATGAGCCTCTCCGCCTCAGGGGTTCTAATCATCAAAGTGTTCCAGTCATCCATTCCCTCGACCATGCCCACTGAGATGTCGGCGAACTCGGAGGTCATGTCAAAGCAGATACCGCATGCAGGCTTGATAAACCCCCTCATGTCCTCCAGCGGGAATTTCATGGCGCCCTTTTCGGTATCCACTACCAATATGTTGGCCGGCGGAGGGGGGATGTCGATTCTCTTGATATGTGAGAGATCGAGCTTTCCCCTCAGGAATTGGTAGAACCCTTGATAGGATAGTGCCCAGGTGCAGAAAAGCCCGATGACGAGCTTTACTTCCTTTGCCCCGTTTTCGTGTTCTGAAGCCTGCATTTTCCTGAGAGCCAGAACCTGGCAGGGGAGGCACACCACCCCAATGGGAGCCCTCCGCTGCTTTGTCACCTTATTCAGCCCTGCCAAAGTGGCGGAGGCAATATAGTTGGATGTAGCACATCCCAGCACCTGGGAGCTTTCTTCCGCCACCACCGATGTGGGCATGAGACCTCCATCGAAGGGCCTAGTAAGTACGGCGGCGCCTATCTCCCCCAGGTCCATGGCATAGGTCATAAGGGCGGAAACCACACCACCATATTGAGCGCGAGAGCGGATCTTCTTATCCCTTGCCTGCGCCATCTCAATGGAGATATAAGACCCCAGTGAGGAATCGGGGCGCTCCTGGCCAAATATCCTGCGATCCAGGGCAGCGATATCAGTGGGAGTTCGAGGACAGAAATCATAGCACTTCCCTTCAGCGAGGCCACAGGGCTCGATTACCGCCACCCTATCTTTAACCACCTTGATATAGGGACAGATTTCCACACAGGCACCGCAACTGGTGCACAGCCCCTCATTTATAACCTCCTTCTCCAGATCCAGGGGACCTTTACCCGCTTCCATTGCTAACCCCCATGATAAGATAACTCATGTCATAACCTGTAATGTGTCTCTTATCTCAGCCCTCTATTCCTGCTTCAATCTTTTACTGATTTTAATATAACTCTAGTCCTTAATAAACCTCTGTGGGAGACTGCGGATGACCTCTTCTGCTTCCCACATTATTCTATCCACCAGCTCCCCTACTGTGGGAAGGTCTTCTATTCTTCCTGCCACCTCCCCACCAGCCATAAGCGCCTTCTTTTCGTCCGCAGCAAATATAGCGGCAAACACTTCCATCTCTATACGCAGTACCTCGGGGTCGAGGGTCATCATATCATCCGGCTGACCCAGGTATAATCCGGGGGCTTTACTCACGGTGATTCCGGTATGCTCACGGGAAGCTTCCTTTCTCAGATATCTGGCCGGGCCGACGAGTCCCCTTGCCACCAGGGTATCTCTATCCCCGCTTTTCAAGATCCGATCTTTCCATATCTGCATAAAATCGCTCTCCCTGGTAGCCAGGAACCTGGTGCCCATTTGAACCCCTATAGCACCCAGGGCTAAAGCAGCGGCATTGTGCCAAACTGCTGACGGCGCACAGGTAATCCCCTAAGCTAGATAGGTTATGTTGGGAGACGGTTTCTTGTGCAATTCAAACTCTATGTTGGCTTCCTTAAATAGGTCTTTGAAGGCGTCATCAGCATACTCGCCAAAGGTGACAAACCGCTTTATCTTGGCATTAACCAGCATCTTCGCACACAGTATGCATGGTGTATGGGTAACATAAATTGTGGCCCCCTCCAAGCTTACCCCATGGAGAGTCGCTTGTATGATTACATTTTGCTCTGCGTGAATGCCCCGGCATACCTCATGCCTCGTTCCAGATGGTATATTCAATTCATCTCTTAGGCAGCCAAGCTCAAGGCAATCTTTGAGTCCAGAGGCAGCACCGTTATAGCCAGTTGCTAATATGTGTTTATCCCTCACTGCTACAGATCCCACATGGTGTCGGCGACACGTCGAGCGCTCTGCCACTACAGAAGCTATTTTCAAAAAATATTCATCGATATCTGGCCTTGTTATTCTTTTCATTTCAAAGCAGCGAGAACCCTTTTTGTTTCACTTTCTAAGGCCTCGAACGAAGACTCGTTTATAATGGTAAAGTCTGCCATGGCGATTGGCCCACCCTTGT
>JAGMCC010000212.1 GCA_023129355.1 Dehalococcoidia bacterium
GGCATAGACCTTACCGTCATCGGAGCCAAAGATAACCAGCTCGCCAGCCAGGGCAGGGCCACCCCGAATGGGCCCAACTGGCCCTTTATCTAGTTTTGGGAAAGACCATTTTCGCTCCCCTGTTTCAGCATCAAGGGCATAAACCCGACCATCCAGGCAGCCTACAATGATAGTACCATCGTAGCCCACCGCCCTGCCCCAAAACCAGTTGTCCGCTGGGAAAGGACTAAAACCCTCTTTCGCCTTTCCCGTGCGTGTATCAACGGCATAGAATTTGCGGTCGAAGGATCCAATGTAGATGGTGTCTTTATAGAAAAGCGGTGTGGCAGCGATCGCGCCGTCCGTTTGGAAGGGGGATTCCCAGACCGACGTGCCATCCGCAGCATCGATAGCATAGAGCTTATGGTCAAAGGAGCCGATGTAGACCACACCATCATGTACTAGAGGGGTGGCCCAGATATCGTCTCCGGTTGTAAATGGTGAGTCCCACGCTAGCTCCCCTGTGGCGATGTCAATGGCATAAAGATTGCTGTCGCCGGAGCCAATATATAGGATGCCGTCAGCGACCACCGGGCTTCCCACAATAGCACCGATGAAGTCCTCTTCGGGATAGGCCCACTCCCCCTCCGACTCCTGGGGAAATGAATGCCCCGCGACGCGACTCGAGGTATTAAGGGCATAGACCTTGCCATCCAAGGCACCAATATAGACTGCGCCATCTGCTACAAAAGGGGTGCTGTAGATTACTGCTGCTGTCGCCGTCGGCATACAGGCAAGGAAGCCACCCCCTCCACCACCACCGCCAAGCCCCGGTTGACCCCGTGACGGAAACCGCCACCACTCCACCGCCACTCTGGGCTCACTGAACAGAGTATAACTGACAACCTTGCCTTCCGTGGTGCCCACATAGATGACATCATCGTCCATCACGGGCGCGGACCATCCCATAGGCGTAGCGGTGCCAATGCACCCTGAAAGGAGCAGGCAACCTCCAATAAGCAACGCAAATAGGAATAGAGCCTTTGGTTTCATCGCGCAAACCTCTTAATGGTGGAAACTGATGGCATCAAGGCACCGGGTCAAACCCGCCGGGACTCAAGGGATGACAACGGGCGAGGCGCTTTATCCCCATCCAAATACCCTTCACCAGCCCGTACTTTTCAATTGCTTCATAGGTATATTGAGAGCAGGTGGGCACAAAACGGCATGAGTGAGCGGTCACCCGGGAAATGGTCACCTGATAACCACCGATAAAGCCTAAGGCAATCCTCTTCATCCTCTCCCGTTACCCAATAACTGCGCTCGAGCTAGCAATTCCTCCATCGCCTTCTTAAGGGTGTGATAATCGGTTTCAGTAGCAGCCTGGCGGGCGATGAACACCATGTCCCAGCCACCCTTTATCGGGGTGTGCCGAACCACCTCCCGAAGCCGCCGCTTCACCCGATTGCGCACTACTGCCCCACCCAATCTCTTTCCCGCTGCAAAGCCATAGCGATTCGACCCCAAGCTGTTGGGTAGTGCCCGTAGCGCTACCAGATTATTGGACCAGGACTTACCATCAGTGTAAACAGCCTCAAACTCTTTTCTCCTGGCAAGTCGCTCCGTTTTCATCATCACGATACCGTGAGACGCCAGCGGCCCTTAAGCCTCCTCCTCCGCAGCACCGCACGACCACCACGAGTGCTCATGCGCGCTAGAAAGCCATGCTCGCGCTTTCTGGGGATCTTCTTTGGCTGATAGGTCCGCTTCGGCATTCTACGATTATACTTCACCCTTATCAGGGTGTCAAACTGCAATAACTGGACGCCCTGCCAGATGCGTAGTATAATTATGATCAGCCTTGTCTCAGGGGGTAAAAGTGAACCGAGAGGAACTGAAGGTTAGCCGTAGGGATATTCTGGGAAAGAAGGTGAGATTTCTTCGCCGGGAAGGGCTCACCCCGGTCAACCTCTACGGACCTAATATCGAATCCATCCCCCTGCAGGCAGAGACCCCGTTCCTGAAGCGTCTCATCGCCAAAGCGGGCCGCAATGCACTGATCACACTCAAAGTTAATGGGGCTAAGAAGCCAAGGGTGGTGATGGTACGCGATATTCAGCGCGACCCCTTAAATGACGAGCTGCTCCACGTGGGCTTTTTCCAGGTGGAGATGACCCACAGGGTGAGGGCTGAGGTGCCACTGCTGTTCCTCGGCGAGGCCCCCGCAGCCAG
>JAGMCC010000213.1 GCA_023129355.1 Dehalococcoidia bacterium
GGCAGCCTCATCATAGTAGTAACTCTGGGCTAACTGGCACACCATCAGCGACCGGTAGCCGCAGGGGTCGGCATCCGGGTCGGAGTGGCCATACCTCACATCCTCATTGACGAGGACATCGTACCAGGTGCGATCGCCGCTTTTTATGTCGTCAGCGAAGGGAGCGTCATCGCGGTGGGCTATCACCATCTCGTTGGCGGCAAACTTAATATACCATTCGGCATAATCGGGGAACATCAGCTCCTCAATGGCCATATAATCGGCGGAGCCGATGATGTCGCCGGGCTTGCCCAGCTCGGTCACCTTTCTTATGGTGGTGCGGCTCCCCGCCGATTCTGTGACCACCTTTACCCCCGGGTTTTGCTCCTCGAATTCCTCCGCCAGCCTGTCGAAGGGCACCGAAAGGCTCCCCGCGTGCAGTATGATAAGGTCAACCTGGGATGCGCAGGCGCTGGCTACCAGAGTCAGTATCAAGACCAGCGCCGCAATGGGTAAAAGAGCTCTCTTCATTAAAATCCCCTTTCTACTCATCAAATGATTTAGAATATATGGACCGCCGATGCCTTGAACGTCACATAGACCTCTCCCCCCTCAGTGAGACCCAGTTCCTCAAAGGAATGGCGGGTGACCAGGCATGCGAAATCCAGCGGGGTGCTCACCGTGAGATAGAGGGTCGCTCCGCGGTCGGCGATACGGGTAATGGTGCCCCTGAGCGAGTTCCGGGCGCTGGAGATGAGAGGCTCCCTGGAGATGAGGATGTCCTCGGGACGCATGGAGGCATGGAGCCGCCCCCGGAGCTCAGTCACAACCTCGAACTCCATGCCCCCGATGGCAATGATCGCCTGCCCGCCATCGCCGTCGCGCACCTCTCCGGTGAAGATATTGCGCGTCATGGCGAAGCGGGCGACGAATTCCGAGTTGGGATGGCGGAAAATCTCTTCCGGGGTCCCGATTTGAAGGATGTGTCCTGCGCCTAGAACGGCGATCCGGTCACCCAGGGCAATCGCCTCCTCGAAGTCGTGGGTCACATGGATGATCGTCTGCTTAAGACGCCGGTGGATCTGCCTCAACTCCTGCTGCACCCCCTCCCGGTGCTGCGGGTCGAGGGCGCTCAAGGGCTCGTCAAGGAGAAGCACCTCCGGGCTGGTGCTGAGGGCGCGGGCCAGGGCTACCTTCTGCCGCTCCCCACCGCTTAATGTATCAGTGCTTCGCTCAAGAAGCGGGGTGATCCCTAAAAGCTCAGCCAGCCACTCCATTACCCTACCCCTCTCCTCCTTCGGCCACTTCCTTCGCTTCAGCCCGAACAGGATGTTACCCCTTACCGTGAGGTGGGGGAAGAGAGCATAATCCTGATACACGAACCCGATCCCCCGTTTCTCCGGCTCGAGCTTAGTAACCTCCATCCCATCGAGCCAGATTTCCCCCATCTTTATGGGGTGAAGCCCGGCGATGGCCTCAAGTAAAACCGTCTTTCCCGCCCCGGTTGGCCCCAGGATAATGAAGTACTCCCCCTTCTCCACCCTGAGATCGATCCCATCGAGGAGGAAGTCCCCCAGATTCACCGTCAGCCTCTTTATCTCGATCATGCCCGCTCCCCCCGATAGGCAATAGTCCGCAGCACCACAAAGATGACCAGGCATATTATGACCAGCAGGGCGGCCACGGGCAGGGCGTAGTCGAGGCCGTATTCCTCCAGGCGGTCATAGACCAGAATGGGGGCGATCTTGGGATGTGAGGCCAGCACCAGCACCGCCCCGAACTCGCTTATGCTCCGCGCCCACATCATCACCGTGCCGCCAGCGATGCTCCTTCTGGCCAAGGGCAGCGACACCCTGAAGAAGGATTGCCAGGGGGAGGCGCCCAGGGTGCGGGCCACCTTCTCTAACCTGACGTCCACCTTCTCAAACCCCTGCTTCGCCGAGTCGATGAGAAAGGGAATGCTCACAAAGATCATGGCGATAATGATTCCGGGGACCGCGAATACGAAATCGATGCCGATAGCGTCGAAGGCGCTGCCCACGAAGAAACCTTTGCCAAAGACGAAGAGCAGGGCAATACCGGCAGCGATGTGGGGCACCACAATGGGAACATCGATGAGCGCCTCCACCAACCGCTTCCCCGGGAAACTGTGTCGCGCCAGGAAATAGGCCAGGGGCACCCCCAGAACGAGCCCCACCGCCGTAGCGATCAGCGCGGTGTAAAGGCTGA
>JAGMCC010000214.1 GCA_023129355.1 Dehalococcoidia bacterium
TGTCGGCAGGCTGGCAAAACCGGGCTAGTAAGGCCGCTCAGCCTTGGGGCTCACGGCCTTTAATTATGATTTGGAGGTATATGTGCCTACTGTTAACCAACTGGTGCGTAAGGGGCGCGCAAAGGCTGCAAAGAAGACCAAGACGCCGGCGCTGCATTATACTTACAATGCGCTAAAGGGGAGGATGATGCAGATGGATGGCGCTCCCCAGAGGCGAGGTGTCTGCACCCAGGTTAAGACGGTGACTCCAAAGAAACCTAACTCCGCGCTGCGTAAGGTGGCACGCGTCAGGCTTACTAATGGGATGGAGGTAACCGCCTATATCCCTGGGGAGGGACATACCCTTCAGGAACACTCTGTAGTCCTCCTTCGGGGGGGTCGGGTGAAGGATCTGCCTGGGGTGAGGTATCACATTATTCGGGGTGCTCTGGATGCCGGGGGCGTGGAAGATCGGCAGCAGGGCCGCAGCAAGTACGGGACTAAGCAACCCAAGCGCTCCGGTGGAGGATAAAATGCCTAGAAGAGCAAGGGCCACAAAAAGGGAGATATCTCCTGACCCGCGGTACCGGAATGTAACCGTGGCCAGGCTGATTAATAGGGTGATGACTCGGGGAAAGAAGAGCACAGCAGAGCGGATCGTTTATGATGCCCTCAATATTGTTGCGGAGCAGGTGAAAGGGGACCCTGTGGCTACTCTGGAGCAGGCGATTAAAAACGCCACGCCGCTTCTTGAGGTTAAGCCGCGTCGTGTTGGTGGTGCCACTTATCAGGTGCCTATAGAGGTGAGGACGGGGCGTGGCCTCGCCCTGGCTATACGCTGGCTCATCAGAGCGGCGCGGGCACGTGGGGGCAAGTCCATGGCGGAGAAGCTGGCGGCGGAGGTCTTGGATGCCGCCCAGCGGCAAGGAGCCACCGTTAAGAAGCGCGATGATACTCATAGGATGGCGGAAGCAAATCGAGCCTTTGTTCACTATCGGTGGTGAGGAAGATGCCTAGGTCATTCCCTTTAGAGCGGATCAGGAATATCGGAATTATCGCCCATATCGATGCGGGTAAAACAACGCTTACCGAGAGGATCCTTTACTATACTGGCCGTACCTATAAGATGGGCGATGTGGATGATGGCACCGCGGTGATGGACTGGATGACGCAGGAAAGGGAGCGGGGGATCACCATTACCGCTGCCGCTACTACTTGCCAATGGCTGGACCATCGCATCAACATTATCGATACCCCGGGGCATGTGGACTTCACCGCTGAGGTGGAGCGAAGCCTTCGTGTCCTCGATGGGGGTATCGTGGTTTTCGATGCGGTGGCCGGTGTTGAGCCCCAGTCGGAGACGGTCTGGAGGCAGGCGGATGGCTATGGCGTTCCCCGGATTTGCTTCGTGAACAAGATGGATCGAATAGGTGCCGATTTCTACCGTACCGTGGATATGATCAGGGAGCGGCTGGGCGCAAGTGCTCTGGCCGTACAGTTGCCCCTGGGAGCCGAGGACTCCTTTGAGGGCGTTATCGATATAATTGCGGAAAGGGCATGGGTCTTCTCCGATGACCCCAATGAAAGCCCTGTGGCAAAAGACATCCCTGGTGATTATAAGGAGGTCTCAAGCAGGTATCGTGAGGCGATGATCGAGAGGCTTGCTGAAAGCGATGATCGGTTGATGGCTCTCTACTTAGAAGGGGGCACCATCAATGCGTCAGCTATTAAAGAGGCTCTCAGACGGGCCACCATAGCAAATCGAGTAGTGCCTGTTATTTGTGGCAGCGCCCTGCGGAATAAGGGCATACAGCCCATGCTGGATGCTATTGTTTCCTACCTTCCCTCACCTATTGATGTGCCACCGGTGGTGGGCATCGATCCCAAGAATGGTAAAGAGCTTCAGCGCTCCCCCACCGATGGCGCTCCCTTCTCCGCCCTGTCGTTTAAGATAGTCTCCGACCCCTTTATCGGCAGGCTGGTCTATTTCAGGGTTTATTCCGGAAAGGTGGAGGCCGGGGCTCAGGTCTATAACTCCAGAAACGAGCGTCGGGAAAGGATCGGGCGACTGGTTCAGATGCATGCCAACCGTCGTGAGGAGGTCAAGCGAGTTGAGGCGGGCGACATAGCTGCCGCCCTGGGCTTGAAAGACACCTTCACTGGCGATACGCTGTGTCACACCAGTGCGCCCAT
>JAGMCC010000215.1 GCA_023129355.1 Dehalococcoidia bacterium
GTTCCAGACAGGGCAGGGCACTAGCTGGGAATTCCTTGGATGGGATAAAACGCTTCCACCGGGTACCAACGTAACCTTTGAAGTCAGGGCTTCGAGCACCCCATTCAATAGAATTGATTCCACCCCTGCGTTGCGGGATGCCTCTGCCATTTCGATAGCGGGGAGCGTAGTAAATGGGTGGCAACTTTGACATCATATCGCGTCGTAACGCCCATTCTACATGAAGTGTGAGCTTTGTATTCCTGGTAAAGCTCTTTTCGCCCTTCCCTTTGTCGCTCTCCCCTTAACCTATCCGAAATCTTGTAGCAACCCATCTCGTTTTATTTAAAGAGGCAGATGCCCTTTACAACCCCCTCTCCCCTAGTGTATTCTAGCCTTGGAAAGGGGGGCTTGTTTGTATAAGGCACCGAGAGGCACAGCGGATATCCTGCCCGCGGAACAGGGCTATTTTAGATACATCGAGGAGCGGGCAGCGGATATTTGCCAGCGCTATGGCTATGAGCGCATCGATACACCGGTCTTTGAGGACGCCCGCCTTTTTATTCGCACCATCGGCCCGGGCACGGACATTGTGGAGAAGGAGACCTACTCCTTTGAGGATCGCAGTGGCCAGGCGATGACGCTGCGCCCCGAGGGCACCGCCCCTATATGTCGCGCCTACCTGGAGCACGGTATGCATAACCTGCCCCAGCCGGTAAGGCTCTATTACTTCGCCGCCATCTTCAGATACGAGCGACCCCAGAAGGGGAGATACCGACAGCATCAGCAGTTTGGCTTTGAAGCGCTGGGCGAGGGTGACCCTGCCCTGGACGCCGAGGTTATCGAGATGACGTGGCGTTTCTTCAAGTCTCTCGGCTTGCGCAAGCTTTCTATGCAAGTAAACAGCATCGGGTGCTGTTTGTGCCGTCCCGCTTATCTCGAGAGGCTTAAAGGGTATTACTCTCAGTATATTGACCGGCTGTGCCCCGAATGCAAAGCAAGGTTTCGGAAGAATCCGCTACGCCTGCTCGATTGTAAGAAGCCATCGTGTCAGGATGTAGCCGCCGCGGCCCCCAAAAGCGTGGAGCACCTGTGCCCCGAATGTAAAGAACATTTCAAAAGTGTGGCGAGGTATCTCCGTCTTTTAAAGGTTCCTTTTAAAAAGAACCATCGTCTGGTGCGGGGGCTTGACTACTATACCAGGACGGTCTTCGAGGTCCAGCCCCAGGGTGAGGGAGGGGCGCAGAGCGCCCTGGGCGGCGGGGGTCGATACGATGACCTTATTGAGGAGCTAGGTGGCAAGCCTACCCCGGCCATCGGCTTTGCCACCGGGATAGAGCGGATCGTGCTCAATCTGAAGGAGCAGGGCATCACCCCACCGGCTCCGGAAGCCCAGGCGATATTCGTGGCCTATGTGGGGGATGAGGCAAAGGCTGAGGCGGTTAAGCTCGCCGCGGAGCTGCGCCGCGCCGGCATCCTGGTTTACTGGAGCTTTGGTAGTAAAAGTTTGAAGGCCCAGATGCGTCAGGCGAATGTCTTAGGAGCAGAATATGCCTTCATCTTTGGTGAGAACGAGGTTAAAAACGGCACGGTGGTGTACCGGGACATGGTGGCGGGGGAGCAGTGGGAGGTTGAGGTGGGGGAGGTGGCTGCCCTGCTCACCCAAGTTTGAAAAGTAGCCAGCTTGTGGTATAATAATACGACCCCCTTTCGGGGTCTTTTTATACTGAAAAGGGCGAAAAATGCTGGAGAAACTGGAATCGGTCGAGAAACGCTACGAGGAGCTGAACCAGCTCATGGCTCAGCCTGAGGTTGCCGCTCACTTCGAGCGTCTTCAGAGCCTGGCCAAGGAGCAGGCCGGGATTAGCGAGCTTGTGGCTAAATATCGGGAGTATAAGAGGACATCTCAGAATCTTGGGGAGACGCGCGCCATGCTGGAAAAGGGCGTGGACGATGAGATGGCGGCGCTGGTGAAGGAAGAGCTGGAAAGCCTCGAAGCGTGTCTGGAGAGTCTGACCCGGGAACTGGAAGAAGCCATTACGCCACGGGATGCCTATGGTGAGAAGGATGTCATTGTGGAGATTCGCGCTGGCGCCGGTGGTGAGGAGGCCGCCCTATTTGCTGCCGACATGTTTCGGATGTACACCCGCTACGCTGAAGCTAAAGGGTGGCAGGTGGATGTGGTAGAC
>JAGMCC010000216.1 GCA_023129355.1 Dehalococcoidia bacterium
ACCAGGGCACTCTCTTTGAGCCTCCGCTGCTCCACCGCTTCGCAAAGGGCGACGGCGGGCGATGCCGCTGAAAGGTTGCCATAGCGATCGAGATTAACGAAAACCTTATCGTTGGGAATATCCAGTGCCTTTATCGCCGCCTGAGTGATGCGGCTGTTTGCCTGATGGGGGATGAAGAGATCGATGTCCGCCATATTGAGGCCTGCGGCATCGATCACCTGCCTGGAGGCTTCAACCATAGCAGTAACCGCAAACTTGAATACCGCCCTCCCATCCATAATCATATAGTAGCGCCTATCGTTATCCACATTGCTCGGCATGCCGCAAGGGTGAGGGATATAAAGCAGATCGGCACCCGAGCCGTCATTGCCCAGCACAAAGCTGAGCATGTCTGTGGCGTGCTCGTTTGCCTGCACCACTACCGCCCCGGCGCCATCGCCAAAAAGGATAGAGGTTGAGCGGTCCTCCCAGTTCATGGCACGGCTTATCGCCTCGCTGGCTACCACCAGTATATTCTTGTAAGCGCCTGCGGCAATGAACTGATAAGCGGTAACCAGGGCATAGATAAATCCGCTGCACGCGCTAACGACATCGAAGGCAGCAGCATTCTTGGCGCCCAGGGCGTGCTGTACCAGGGCAGCGGAGGCCGGCATCATCCTATCCGGGCTATTGGTGGCCACAATTACCAAGTCGAGCAGACTTGGCGAAAGCCCGGCAACTTCGAGGGCCCCCTGCCCCGCCGCTACTGCCATGGTCGATGTCGCTTCGTCATCACCTACGATGCGCCGTTCCCTGATCCCGGTGCGGGTCACGATCCACTCATCCGAGGTGTCCACCATCTTCTCCAGGTCTTTGTTGGTGAGCACCCGCTGTGGCAGATACTTCCCCCACCCTGTGATCCGCGCGTGCAATATTTAATCCCCTATCGCCCTATACAAGCCTTCATTAGAGAAAATCGGGTTTTTCAAAGTCGCCCCAATTTCTTTTGCAACCGTAAAGTTCGAAATATAACTTCTGAAAGTATAGCAAAGTGGCACTAATGGGTCAACCTCCTGTCCTCACTCCTATGATGGGGGTCCTGCCTATCGCTCTGAACGAAAAAGGCGGAGGAAAGACCCCCGCCCTCTTTCTTCAAACTAGTGCTCACTAAACCTCGCGGAACTCACCCTCCACAGTCCCTTCATCGGTCTTTGGTGGCTCCTCCTCGCCGGGGGGCGTCTCCGCACCAGGCGGCGCTTGATATACAGCGGCGCCCACCTGCTGCAATGCCCCGGATAGCTCCTGCATGGTGCGCTGCACCTCAGCTATATCGCTCCCTTGAAGTGCTGAGCGTACATTGGCAATCTTCTCCTCGGTCTGCTGCTTGAGGTCTGCAGGCACCTTATCCCCTTGCTCCCGAAGCGTCTTTTCCGCGGTATAGGCCAGGGTATCGGCGGCGTTTCTGGTCTCCACCTCCTCGCGGCGCTTGGCATCATCCGCAGCATACGCCTCCGCATCCCGCTGCATCCGCTCCACCTCCTCCTTGGAGAGCCCGCTGGAGGCAGTAATTACGATCTTCTGCTCCTTGCCCGTCCCTTTATCCTGGGCCTTAACACTCGCAATGCCATTGGCATCGATGTCGAAGGTAACCTCGACCTGAGGCATGCCCCGGGGAGCGGGGATAATGCCATCGAGCATAAACCGCCCCAGCGTCTTATTGTCGGCAGCCATGGCACGCTCCCCTTGAAGCACATGGATTTCCACGCTGGGCTGGTTATCGGCAGCGGTGGAGAAGATCTGACTCTTCCGGGTCGGAATCGTAGTGTTCTTGTCGATAAGAGGCGTTGCTACGCCACCCAGTGTTTCAATGCCAAGTGTCAGCGGAGTGACGTCAAGCAGAAGAATATCCGTGACTTCTCCAGACAGGACCCCTGCCTGAGCGGCCGCACCCAGTGCGACACATTCGTCTGGATTGATGCTCTTATCCCCGACTTTGCCGAACATGGCTCGGATGATGTCCTGAATCATTGGCATCCTCGTGGCACCTCCAACTAGGAGTATCTTGTCGATACCTTCTGGTTCGACCTTGGCATCAGTGAGAGCCTGCCTAATCGGACCCAGTGTGGCCTGCACCAAGTCATCTGTCATCTGCTCAAGCTTTGCCCGCGTGAGTTCCAGATTCATATG
>JAGMCC010000217.1 GCA_023129355.1 Dehalococcoidia bacterium
TCCTGCTGAGGACCGCCAGGAGGAACCCCGCCTCCGTATTGAGCGGAGGGACACCGAGCAAGCTCACATCTGCCTGGCGGTGAGGGGCCTCTCCATTGCTCACCCCGATCGGTTCAATCTGGACATTTTGAACGTGATATTGGGCGAAGGGATGAGCAGCCGCCTATATCTGGAGATTCGCGAGCGGCGAGGGCTGGCCTACGATATCCATAGCTATGTGGACCACTTCCTTGACTCGGGGGCGGTCACCATCTATGCCGGGGTGGACCCAAAGCGGGTTACTGACACTGTCGCGGTCATCCTTGAGGAGCTTGCCCGCCTCAAAGATGAGGTACCTGCCCGTGAGCTTACCAAGGCTAAGGAGTTAACCAAGGGACGCCTGCTGCTTCGTATGGAGGATACCAGGAGTGTTGCCGGCTGGATGGGAGCTCAGGAGCTGCTTACCGGTCAGATCCGCACCGTGGATGAGGTATCCTCGATAATCGATGCCATCACCCCGCAGGATCTAAGGCGGGTGGCCGCTCAGTTGCTCCTTACCGAGAAGCTTAACCTGGCCATCGTTGGCCCGGTCAATGGTGAGGATCGCCTTTTTCGCTCTTTACGGTTGTGATTTTTCGTCCTCCACAATGTGTGTAAGAAGGGAAAATCCACAATCGGCAAACAAGGTGGTTAATTTTAACTCAACCCTTTGATATGTTGACTAGGAGCGAGAATGGCGAAAAAGCCGCTCAATCTGTAAACTGATACGCAGGTTCTGCTGAGCCAGCTTTAACCCCAACGTGAGTTACCCATAAAAATCGTAGCTACAGCCCAAAGACCGTAGCTACGATTTGCTAACCAGCTTGTTTTAATATTCGGGCATCGCAGGCGGCATGGCTTTCTCTTTCTCCTTGATGTCAGTGATCAGGGACTCTGTGGTGAGCACCATGGCGGCGATGCTGGCTGCATTTTCCAGCTCCGCCCTGACCACCTTTGCCGGGTCGATGATCCCGCGCTGTTTCATGTTGGCGTAATCGTCGCGCAGGGCGTCATAACCGACGCCCGTCTTGCTCTCCTTAACGTTATTTACCACCACCGAGCCCTCTCGGCCGGCGTTCTGGGCAATCATCCGCAGCGGCTCCTCCAGGGAGCGGCGTACAATGGCGACGCCAGTGCTCTCGTCGCCCTCTAACTTTAACTTATCGAGGGTGGGAATGGAGTTAATGAAGGCGACCCCGCCCCCGGGGACAATACCCTCCTCTACCGCGGCCCTGGTTGCGGATAGGGCGTCCTCGACGCGGTGTTTCTTCTCCTTGAGCTCCACCTCGGTGGCTGCCCCCACCTTGATCACGGCAACACCCCCGGCGAGCTTGGCCAGGCGTTCCTGGAGTTTCTCCTTATCGAAATCGGAGGTGGTATCCTCTATCAGGGTCTTGATTTGCTTGATCCGCGCCTCAATCGCCTCATCCGAGCCCTTGCCTTCGATAATGGTGGTTTCCTCTTTAGTGGAAACTACCTTTCTGGCCCGGCCCAGGTCATCAACAGTGATGGAATCGAGCTTTCGACCCATCTCCTCGGTGATCACCGCGCCACCGGTGAGGATAGCCATATCCTCCAGCATCGCCTTGCGGCGATCGCCGAAGCCCGGCGCCTTGACCGTCAGGCAATTAATGGTGCCCCTTAGCTTATTGACCACCAGGGTGGCAAGCGCCTCACCATCTACATCCTCAGCGATAATAACCAGGTTCTTGGTCACCTGAAGTACCTTCTCCAGTGCAGGCAGCAAGTCGGCGACTGCGGAGATCTTCTTGTCGGTGATCAGGATATAGGGGTCCTCGATCTCTGCCTCCATCCTCTCCGGGCTGGTGACGAAGTAGGGGGAGATGTAGCCGCGGTCGATCTGCATCCCCTCAACATACTCCGTCTCGAACTTTATCCCCTTCCCTTCCTCAACGGTGATCACCCCATCCTTGCCCACCTTCTCCATGACCTCGGCGATGAGATCTCCGATCTCTTCATCGGCTGCGGAGATAGATGCCACCTGTGAGACATGCGCCTTAGTGGTCACCGGGGTACTCATCTTCTTGAGCGCGTCGAGGATGACCGTCGTAGCCTTCTCAATGCCCTTCTTTATCGCCATGGGGTTAGCCCCGGCAGC
>JAGMCC010000218.1 GCA_023129355.1 Dehalococcoidia bacterium
TGGTGGCGGGATTATTGGCAGGTTCTTCCCTTGCTTACAAAGCGGTGAGCCATCCTGTAGAGGGGACCATACTCACGGTGATCAGGGAGGCCTCCGCTGCGGCTCAAGGAGTTTCCGCCACCAACGACCTGGGTACGATTATGGAGGCCACCGTCAGTGCGGCGAAGGATTCCGTGGCCAGAACGCCCTCCCTGCTTGCCGTGCTCCGTGAGGCTGGGGTGGTGGATGCCGGGGGATTGGGGCTTTATGTGATCTTCGAAGGGTTTTTAAGCTACCTGAGGGGCGAGACGGATGAATTAGAAATCCTCACGCCGATCTCCGCCGGGCGGGTAGGTGATAGCGTCTCCGGAGCGGAGCACTCCTACGGATACTGCACCGAGTTTATCATCGAGGGCCGGGACCTCAACCCGGAAAAGATCAGAGAGCAACTGGAGGTTATCGGGCAGTCTGTGTTGGTGGTGGAGGATGAGAATTTGGTGAGAGCCCATGTCCACACCTTCGACCCAGGAGCCGCTCTTAGCTATGCCGCCTCACTGGGAACGCTGCGCCAGGTGAATGTGCAAAATATAGATGAGCAGCATGAGGAGTTTATCGCTCTTGAGAAGCCGCCTCAGATCGAGCTCGCTACTGTAGCGGTAGCTTCAGGCGAGGGGATGGGGGAGGTATTTCGAAGCCTCGGGGTCACTGCCGTTGCCTCGGGGGGACAGACAATGAATCCCTCGACCGAGGAGCTCCTCAGGGCGGTGGAATCGGTGCCCTCGGACAAGGTTATTCTCCTGCCCAATAACCCCAATATCGTGCTTGCCGCGGAGCAGGCGAGCATGCTGAGCGCAAAAAGGGTGGTGATTCTGCCTACAGAAACGATCCCCCAGGGCGTGGCGGCGCTCCTGGCCTTCAACGACGAGGCGGATTTCGAAGCAAATGTTGCTGCCATGAAAGGGGCAATATCGGCGGTGCGGACAGTGGAGGTGACAACTGCGGTGCGCTCCGCAAGGTTTGGTGACTTCGTCACGAAGGAGGGGCAGGCCATCGCCTTCCTCGATGGGGAGCTGGTGGGAGTGGGTGACCGCATTCCACAGTTGGTTAATGAGGTGCTTTCCCAAATAGATTTATCGAAGTGCGAGGTCGTCACCATCTACTATGGTGCCGATACCGAGGGCGCTGAGGCCGAGAGGATCGCTGGGGCGCTCCGTAAGAAACACCCTCACCTTGAGGTGGAAGCGATCCACGCAGGTCAACCCCACTATAACTACATCATTTCCGTGGAGTAATACCCATGGATTTAGCCACGCTTCGAAAGATCCTAGAGCTGGAGCGAAAAAAAGGTTATGGGGATGTTGCTGTGTTCGGGGGACTCGATCGCTTCCTTGAGCGCTGGGCGGGCGAACTTCCCCAGCGCTTGCTCCCCGCCAGCTACGCCAGTTTGGACATCAGACGACGGGGGGAATGGGTGGAAAGTATGCTGCGCTGGCTGGATGGGAGGGAGGATAAGGGACGAAGGGCGCCAGCCCTAGGTGCGAAAAAGGCGAAAAAAGAGAAAATAGACCAAGACCTGGATGCACCGATCGACACTGTCAGGGGGCTCAGCGCCAAGCTGGCTCCCAAGTTCCGCCGCCTCGGCGTCGAGACGGTGCGCGACATGCTCTACTTCTTTCCCCGGCGCCACATCGATTACAGCCAGCGGAAAACCATCGCTGAGCTTGAGGTAGGCGAGGAGCAAACCGTCGTCGCTACAGTTTGGCAGGCCCAGGAAGCTCTCATCGGCGGCAGGCGCTCTACCGAGGCCGGCGTGGGCGATGAGAGCGGCAACATGAGGGTGGTGTGGTTCAATCAGCCCTATCTCGCCAAGCAACTGCGCACCAACTCGCAACTGGTGTTGAGCGGCAAGGTGAGCCTCTTTAAGGGGGTAAAGGTTTTCCAGTCGCCGGAATACGAGCCCCTGGTGAGCGAGGATTTGATCCATACCGGGCGGCTCATCCCGCTCTACCACCTCACCGAGGGGCTAAGTCCTCGTGTGGTGAGGAGGCTGGTTAAGGAGACGGTAGACCTCTGGGCCCCGCGCCTTCCTGATTTCCTTCCTGAGGAGGTGAGAGGGCGAGCCCAGCTCCTTGAGCTTTCCG
>JAGMCC010000219.1 GCA_023129355.1 Dehalococcoidia bacterium
CCTCCCGCCAGGGGAGGGAGAATTTATTCCCCTGCCCCGGCTTGATACTCGAATATTTTCACGTAGGAGATTTCCGTATCCCCCCACTTTATCGGTGGAACGGACTCATTTATTAGTTCGTAGTGATCCAGTTTCTCCAGGGGCACAGGACTGGCAAAGGGGTCTAGGCCCACTATTATGAAGTCTGGATGGTCATCAACAAATGCTTTCGCCTCCTCATAGGTGGGGAAAGCCTCGCCCTCATTGGCAACGCCAGTGATCTCCTTGTATTTATTCCCTCCCTCATCTATCCCCTCTACATATGAGATGGCCCAGGTTGAGTTAACGGGAACCACTGCCTGTCCTCCAAAGTTGTACAACCTTGAGCACATGGACTGATAATATTCGGGATAACGTAGAAGATATATAGCCTGTCGTCCTGGGATACTTTCCTCATAGCACCGAAGCCCTCCGTCTAATTGCCGATAGCACGGCTCATAGAACTCCGATGAGCTTCTCCCCGCCCATGTTGGCATGACGTGGAATTTTGTCATAGACATCTCAAAGTCGATTATTACATATTTGGAGCCCAGCTCATCGAGCATCTCGTTTGCTGAGGATTCATCCTGAGCGGTTAGAAACCGAGCAGCGTGCAGGACACCTGCTTGAAAGGGATTCGCATTCGGTATGCGGTGGGCGATGCGGGTGATCCAATGGCCATAGTCCCACCAGCTCATTACACCGTATGCTGATTCCGGATAATCATACCTTTCTCCGGCTGAGGGTCTCTCATATAATTCATAGTAGAAACCGGGATCTCCAAATGGGTCCGGGGTATTGTCCCTCATCCAAATTAACGAGCTATGCCAGGCCTCATTGGGACCCCATGGGTTTTCAGCGGTGGTTCTTGCCTCCCCAATATTGGGGTAAAACGCCAGGAAGAACACGATTATTACAGCCAGGGCCCTGGAGACATACCTCGGCCTAAGGAGGATAAACCCCGTTGGCTCTTCCCTCTTGCTGGCTCTTCGCTTTTTTCTTCTTTCATCATCCGGTGACGGCTCCCTGAAGCCAATCTCTTGGAAAACTCTCGAAATCCACACCGGTATTCTCCAGCAGAAGTAGCCCGTGAGCAGGGCAGCGTTCACCGCAAAATAGTATCCGAATCGGACCTGCCCCAGCATCGCCACCAGCATTATTATGCTCCAGACAATGAGTAATATTTTTACGGCGCTTTTATCCCTGACGGCAGCGTAGATTAATAGCAGTAGCGCTATGGGAACGATGAAGAAGCCGGTGGTGAAATAATGCCATACACGATGCTCAGTTAGTGAGGAGATATCAAACCCGGAGAATAGTGGTCGTGCCTCCATAATGGTTTGTGCCGTCTCCGATGGTGTAAATATACTGAATCTCCCCACCGCAGAGTGGTACAAGGAGGGATCAATGAGGTAAAGGAGACCTGCGCCGGCTAAACCGAGTCCTGCCAGTGCCATAGGATAGTAGGCTCGCCTTAATTTTCTATAATCCATCAGCCGGGAAATGCCGCTTAGCACCGGGAAGGCCAATACGCCGATGGTTAATGACGCGATGACGAGTTCACCTACGCTAAGAAAATCTAAAAAGGGGATAACCATTATCAGGGCGATAAGAAACATCGGCACCCCGATGATGCAAAGATAGTCGGTTGATTTGCCCCTTAGATGATCGATGCTGTATTGAATGACCATATAGACAAATATTATGAATACAAAGAGCAGCCCCCCGCTCCAGGAGATGAGATATATCCCCAGGGCTAACCCGGTTAGCAGGGCATAGATCAAGGGCTTCCTGAGATTCCCCCAGTCCCTGCTCCGGATATGGCTGAAGGATGTCTCTTTCTCCTTTGCGCGTTTGATTGCTAAAATCAGGAACAAGACCGCTGTTACGCTGAAGAGCACCTCGGCAATATGGTGATCGGTAAACCCCAGCAGGGAACGGAAGAGGAATTCACCCGGCAGAATGGCAATCAGAGCGGCAGAGAGCAACCCGACAGTCCGGTTAAAGAGCTCTCTCCCGATAAAGTATACCGGTATAGTAACCAGTGCCCCTAAAATAGCGGGGAAATATGCGCCCACTGTTTCTATGGTAT
>JAGMCC010000022.1 GCA_023129355.1 Dehalococcoidia bacterium
GGTCCGCTGTGCTCCCCGAGACGCATGCTCACATTTCCTGAGGTGCCCACCACCAATCCCATTTGGGCCATCTGCTGGGCGGTCTCCAGCACGGCTTTCTTTTCAGAGTTCCATTTGCTCATACCATTTTTCATTTAAATCCTCCAGACATTTGGCTGTGGTAAGCCATCTCCTGTAGCACTGGGTATATTCTTTAGCTCTCTGGTGATCTGGCTCAACTACTCTGGGTATGGGTCGCATAGCCTCCAACGCCTGCTCCAGGTCATCATAGATGCCAGAGCCAACGGCAGCACACATGGCTGTTCCCAAAGATGAGACTTGGGGCATCTCGAAGGAAGCCACTTCCATGCCAACTAAATCGGAGAGAATTTGCACCAGGCATCGGCTCTGCGCCAAACCGCCTCCAATGCTCATGCCCTTCACCCTCAGTTGGGAGACCTCCTCTAGCTGGGCGCAGTTAGCTTTAAAAGCGAAGCAGAAGTTCTCCAGTGCTGCCCTGATGAGGTGTTTTCTCTCGATATTTGTCACACTCGGGGTAGTGGGGAAAATAAAGCCACCAAGGCTCATTCTTAGACGGCTCATATCCATTACCATTGGCCCGATGAAGGCAAGCACACCTCCAGAACCAGGTGGCGCCTCCTGTGCCAAACTATCCATCGGGGGGTACATATCTGTATTTGACGTGCCGAAGATGAGCCCTTTTAGCCACTGATAGGCACCTCCCGATTCACCAGCGTTACTTTCCAGGATCCACCTTCCCCCAATAACATGGCAGCCTGTCCAGAGCCTACACCCGGAATCGATAATAGGCTGTGCGGTCACCATTTGAATAGAGCCACTCCAGCCTGCCACAATCCCCACCTGCCCTTCATCTTTTACCCCCATGCCAAGTAGGCCACATTGGGTATCGGCACCGCCTACGACAACCAATGTGCCAGGAGCCAGGCCCGTCTGCTCAGCGGCCGCTGCCGTTAATGTCCCAACGCAGGTACCAGCGGTGGTGATCTGGGGACAGATCCCCTCAGGCAGCTCAAGCATTTCCATTAAACGGCCAGACCAATTCCGTTCACAAATGTCAATTAGGCCTATATCGCCGGTACAGGTAACTTCGCCTATCCGCTCACCGGATAGCCTATATATTATCCAATCACTTATGGAAAGCGCTGTGGCTATCTGTTCATAGGTATGGGGATGATTCGCCTTAAACCATCTCAGCTTGGCGGGAGTAAACATAAATGAGGGGGTGTGACCGGTAATCTGGTAAACCTCTTTGCCAAACTCGCTATCGATGGAGAAGCCTTCAGCTAGAGCCCTGAGGTCAATATTAGGCCCGGCATATAGCTCATGCCCATCCTTATCGAGAAAGACAACGCCCTGCCGCTGGCTGGCAGAACTGACTGCGATTATTTCATCAGGGGATATCGCCGCATTTTTGATGGCTTCCCCTATAAGTTGACAGATGATACCCCAAAACCTTGTGGCATCGAACTCCCGCCCCAGTGGAGCGACTTCAGCAGGCGTATCGTAGGTCCATTCCTGTTGCGAAAAAGACACCGGGTGGCCCTGGAGGTTGGTAATCAGGACGTGGCCACCCGAAGAGCCAGCGTCTAGGGCGAGAAGGTATTTATCTGACAACTTTACCCCACGCTTGAGGATTGAGCAAATTCTCGGGGCGCTCTCCCTTTAAAAATCTTTCAATGTCGTCAGCTATCATATGGGAATGGCGCTCAACGGTCTCATCCGTCGAGCCTCCAATGTGGGGAGTGAGGATTACGTTGTCTAGCTTCAGAAGCGGGTTATCGGGCTGCACCGGCCAGGTCTCGTAGACATCGAAGGCTGCCCCAGCGATATGCCGTTCTTTCAGAGCCTGGACAATCGCTTCCCGATCAACGATGGGTGCACCAGCAGTATTAACCAAATAGGCGGTGGGCTTCATAGAAGCTATTCTTTGAGCATTGATCAGGCCCATGGTCTCGGGGAGAGCTGGGCAGTGGAGAGTCACAAAATCTGACTGCTCTAGTAGCTCATCTAGGCCTATCGGCCTGGCATCCATTCTTGTGATTTCCTCGGAGTCGACATAGGGGTCATATACCAGGATAGAGGTATCAAAGGCGCTGAGTCTCCTGGCTACTTGTTGCCCAATAGCTCCAAACCCCACTATACCTATGGTTTTCCCGGCGAGCTCAGTGCCGCGAAACGAAGAGTAGCAAACAGTTGGGTCGACCCATCCACCCGAGCTCACCATTTGATGCGCCGCAGGTATATTTCGTACCAGAGCCAGCATCAGACCTACCGTCAGCTCTGCCACAGCAGTGGCATTCCTGGCCGGCGTGTTAACTACCAGCACACCATGCTCGGTGGCCGCTTCTATATCAACATGGGTAACATTTCCCCTACAGGCTGCCACGAGCTTCAGTTTTCTGCCCCTCTCGAAAACCTCGCGAAAAATGAAGTCAGCCTCGATTACGACTATTTCTATATCCTGTGCTTGAATGCGGTCGATAAGCTCCTCTGCGGGAACCAGCCTCCTTGTATCCATCCAACTTTCATAGATAATTTCCAGGCTTTGTCTCAGCCTTTTTAGAACGGATGGACAAAAAGGAGCTAGAATAAGTGCTTTCATACTATATCCCGCCGAGAGATTATAGCACAGGTTTTGCTAGGCATAAATATCATGTTCTCGTCCAGTAATCGCGAATACCCTTCAGCCCCCCGGTTACGCACACTGAGCGCTTCCCGATAAGCTTACATAACGCGCTTTAATCGCGGGTTTGGGGTGATACCGGGGAGGCGGCCACGCTTGGCGATGGGCTTCCCCTCTATTTCGTGGAGGTCGGCTGTGAAGTCGTTGGGCTTGGCGCCGCTGATGTAGCTCCCCACCCCAAAGCCATCGACGGGGGCGCCATTTTTCAGAAAGTATCTAATCCGCTCCGGGTCAAGCCCCCCGCTGACAAAGATGTTCACTTCCTTGAAGCCAGCCAGGTCGAGGTGGGCTCTAACCTCCTTGACCAGGTCGGCGGTAACTCGACCCCGCTCCGATGGGGTATCGAGGCGCACTCCCTGGAGACGCCCCTCAAGCGCCCGGGCAACGATGACACTTTCCTCCACCTCATCCTTGAAGGTATCTACAAGGGAGATGCGGGGTACCTCGGGAGGCATGTGCTTATCAAAGGCGACAGTAGCCTGGGCGGTGTCACCCATGACCAGGATCATGGCGTGGGGCATGGTCCCTGAGGTCTGTATGCCGGCGATTTTGGCGCCGGCGATGCTGGAGCAGCCGGTGCAGCCGCCGACGATGGCGGCGTAGTCCATTACCCCAGCCACCGATGGGTGGACGTGGCGAACTCCGAAACTAATGATAGGGATCCCGTGAGCAGCCTCTACGCACTCTCTTGCCGCTGTGGCCCAGCCCGTACAGTGGGCGAGCATGCCCAACATAGTAGTCTCATGCAAGCCGTAGCTCTGGTAGGGCGCGGTTATCCGCAGCACTACCTCTTTTCTTTGACAGGGCTCACCTTCAGCAAGTGCCCATACCTCACTACCCGGGGGCAGAACCCTGGAGAGCAGGGCTTTGACCTCCTCAATGCCGCAGAGGACTCCCGCTTTTGAGGGGAATATCTCCATGGTGGCCACAGGGTTGAGACCCTCGCGGCGCAGTATCTCCACGGATCGAGCGAAGTAGATATCGGCGGTCTCCCCGGATAGGATGGCGTCGGTGGTCTCAAATTTGGCTTTTTCGCCCTTAGGCGCCTTTTGGGGGCCAACCAGCTTGGCACCGAGGACTTTCTCCATGTGTTCCAGGGCGAAATGGTGTGCTCTTTGGTCGAAGGAAGCAACGCAGTCCAGGGGTATCTCTACCTCGTAGTCTCGATTCCTAGCATCGAATACCGTATGAAGGACACAGATATCTGTGACCACGCCACAGACTATTAGCTTCTCTGGGGAAAATGCCTTTAGCTTTTCCTCCAGGTCTGTTTCTAAGAAGCAACTGAAGCGCCTCTTGGGAATAACCTCTCCAGGACTTTTCGAAAAATTAGCAAGCTCGGGAATGACCTCTGTCTCTGCGGTTCCCGCGATACAATGAGGGGGAAACATGGCGAACTCTGGGTCATCAGGCGTATGATGGTCACAGAGGAAAAATACCCTGGAGCCCTCCTCAATTTCTTGCTCCAGAAGCCTCTGGATGTTGGGTATAATGCGGCGTGCCCGCTCGCCTAAGTAGAGGGGATTGCCCTCCTCAAAGAAACCCCGAACCATATCGATTACCAGGACGGCATTAGGCATAGCTTCTAGACTCCTCCAGTTTGATTAGACACAATCTTAATACATCTGAGAGAAAAGTCAAACCAATGTACTCGCCCAGTACATTGGTGAAATGTCACCGTTCGCCTGCTTTTACCCATCATTGCGAGGAGACTTAGCGACGAATCAATCCCGGGGGTGGTGGCGAAAAAATGAGATTGCCGCGCCCCGACAAGTCGGGGCTCGCAATGACAAATATGCTTTTCCCATCCACCCTGAGATGTATTTCTGCCCCGAGGCCGACAGGTCGGCCGACACTTCGGCCCAAGTCGGGGAGACCCCTGCCCCCTCCGCTTTGCGAGAGTCCGACTTATCGGACGATTAAATCGGGGGACTCCCTGTTATATCTCTTCACCAGTAAAATCTACGGCGTAGTATGGATGTTTGCCCCTCAACTCACCACTAGTGTTGTTTCATCGTTGAGCTTGACGTGATGGCAAATAAAGAAATCCACTATAACATGTGTCACCTATCTATATGAACTAGCTGATCTAACCTACCTACTGCATGTGACCAGGGCGAAACCGCAGTCTCAAGAGCCCTTTCAGGTCGTCGAAGGCAGTTTTGGCGATGGCGACCCTGGTATCGGGGTCCTCGATCCAGGCTACCTGGATCTCCATGATCTGGTAGCCCTTTTTCGCAGCGAGGATAAGCAGTTCGGTATCGAAGAACCACTCCTGATCCTGGATTAGCGGCACCAGCTCCTGGGCTGCTTTACTGCTCAATGCCTTGAAGCCGCACTGGGCATCGGAGAATTTGGTAAAGAACATCGCTTTAATTATGAAATTGTAGCTTCTGGAGGTAAATTCGCGCCTGAAGGAGCGCTTCACTGATGAGCCCCGAAGAAGTCGGGAGCCGATGGCGATGTCATAGCCCTCCTCGATAGCCTGGATAAGCCCGGGGAAGGCGGCGAGTTCGGTTGATAGGTCGACATCCATATAGCTCACGATATCAGCGTTGCTCTCCAGCCACGCTTTGCGCAATGCCCGGCCTCGCCCCTTTTCGTCCAGGTGCATGGCGGCGACATCGGGATATTCCTGCGACAGGGCTTGCGCAACCTGCCATGTCTTGTCGGTGGAGGCATTATCGGCAATGACGATTTGCCACTCTTGGGCCAGGTTTTCCTCCAGGAACTGGCTTAGGGTGTTTATGCTCTGGGCGAGGACATGCTCTTCATTATAGACCGGGATCACCACATCGACGGTAGGCATACTCCCTCCCTCTTTTCGCCCCATATGAGCCTTCTTTTAATAAAATTGGTTTTCTTCAGAGCCGCCCCGATTTCATAGAGTTGTAACCATGAAGTTTGAAAAAAGGGGATCAATGCTTGAAGTGGCGGATGCCGGTGAACACCATAGCCATATTGTACTCATTGGCGACCCTGATCGCGTCCTCGTCCCTTTTTGAGCCACCGGGCTCGATGATGGCGGTAACGCCTGCCTTGGCAGCAAGCTCCACGCCATCGGGGAAGGGGAAGAAGGCATCGGAGCCGAGGACACTCCCGGAGGATCGGTTGCCGGCTTTTTTAAGGGCGATGGCTACGCTGTCCACCCTGCTTGGCTGACCGGCCCCCATCCCCAGAAGCTCGCAGCCTTTCACTAGGACAATAGCATTGGACTTGATATGTTTTACCGCACGCCAGGCAAATAAAAGGTCTTTTATCTCCTCCTTGGTTGGCGCGCGGTTGCTCATTGTTCGCATGGGCACATCGTCGGCGGTGAAATCGGCTGTCTGGGCGACAAATCCTCCGCCGCTCACCCGTCGGATATCTAAAGCGGCCGTCTTTCCACCGACACCTGCTACTTTTAGAATTCGCATGGTACTCTTCTTTCTTAGCAGGGCAAGGGCATCATCCTCGAACTCGGGAGCGATGATGCCGTCGAAGTGGGTCTTAGCGATCTCCTTGGCAGTAGCTATGTCTATAATTTTATTGGAAGCAACGATGCCGCCAAAAGCGGATACAGGGTCGCCGGCAAGAGCCATGCGATAGGCCTCGGCTAGGTCATCATGAGAGGCCAGCCCGCAGGGGTTAGTGTGCTTGATAATGGCGATGGTGGGGGCGGAAAAATCGCAGGCCGCACGCAGCGCACCATCGATGTCTAGGATATTATTGTAGGATAGGGGGTTCCCGGAAAGCTGGGTGGCGCTTGCGATGCCGGGTTCCCCTTTGCCAACGATCTCCTCTTTATAGAAGGCAGCTTCCTGATGAGGATTCTCGCCATAGGATAAGTCTTGTATCTTCTTTACAGCGATGGTCATCTCGGTAGGGAATAATTCATCTTTTAACCTCAGATAGCTTGAGATCGCAGTGTCGTAAGTGGCGACGTGCTGGAAGGCTTTTTGAGCCAATTTGCCTCGTTCTGAGATGCCTATTTTACCTGAACGAAGTTTCTCCAATATTAGAGCGTAGTCTTGCGGGTCGATCACCACAAGGACATGGGGGAAATTTTTAGCGGCGGCGCGGATCATAGTCGGCCCGCCGATGTCGATGTTCTCCAGGGCCTCCTCCAGGCTTGCCCCTTCCCTGGTGACAGTCTGGACAAAAGGATAAAGGTTGACAACTACCATGTCAATAGGCGTGATGCCTTGCTTTGCCAGTTGCGCCATATGGCTTTCGAGGTCTCTTCGGGCGAGGATGCCACCGTGGACTGCGGGGTGAAGCGTCTTCACCCGGCCGTCGAGGATCTCGGGGAAATTGGTCATCTCACTAATGCCACGAACGGGCACACCAGCCTCATCCAGCGCTTTTTTGGTACCCCCGGTGCTATAGAGCTCTACCCCTAGTTCCTGCAGGCTGCGGGCGAAATCGACCAGACCTGTTTTGTCCCAGACGCTTAAAATAGCGCGCATTGCTACCTCCTAAATGCATGATGAGAGTGTTCAGTTGTCACTCTGAACCATACTGAAGGGTCTCTAGATTCTTCGCTAAGAATGACACGTTGATCTTAAACACCCTGTATGATTGGCCGCTCTCTTTTTTCATGCTTGATCACCTTGCCAATCAGGCGAGCCTCTGGCATTGCTTTGGTTAGCCTCTCCACATCGCCGGGGGCACAAACTATCGCCATGCCAACCCCCATGTTGAAAACGCGATACATCTCCCGCTCCTCGATATCGCCCTGTTGTTGAATCAAAGAGAAGATCGGTGGGACTTCCCAGGCACCCCGCTCGATTTTAGCTGCCAGACCCGGGGGAAGGATGCGGGGAAGGTTTCCCGGGATGCCCCCTCCGGTGATATGAGCGAGACCCTTGATTTGAGGGAGTAGCGGCTTGAGAACGGGATAGTAGCAGCGATGGGGCTCCAGGAGCTCCTCTCCCAGGGTGCGACCGAGCTCAGGATAAAACGTGTTTAATGTTGAACGTTCAGCGTTAAATGCCTTCCGCACCAGGGAATAGCCATTTGTATGGAGGCCGCTTGAGGGCAGCCCGATAATGGGATCGCCAGCCTTTATCGAACTTCCATCGATGACGCTTCTCTTCTCCACCACGCCAACGATAAACCCCACGAGGTCGTATTCACCTTTAGGGTAGAGGCCGGGCATCTCAGCGGTCTCGCCGCCGATGAGGGCACAGCCTACCTCGCACAAGGCATGAGCCATCCCTTGGATAATGCTTCTCAGGGTTTTCGGGACAAGCTTGGCCATGGCGATATAGTCCTGGAAGAAAAGGGGAGAAGCACCGCAGGTGAGGATGTCGTTTACGCAGTGGTTAACCAGGTCGGTGCCTATAGTATCATGTTTATTGAGGGTACAGGCAATCTTCAGCTTGGTGCCCACCCCGTCGGTGCTGGAGACGATAACCGGCTGCTTATAGCCCTTCAACTCAAAGAGACCGCCAAAAAAACCGAGGTCGCTGAGCACCTCGGGTGTGAAGGTGGCACGCGCCTGTCTACGCGCATCCTTCAGCATTCTATCGGCAGCATCGATGTCCACGCCGGCATAGCGATAGGTTCCTCTCTTGGCACTCAAGCATCACTCCTTGAGAGGCTCCAAAGCCAGCTTATCCATACCCAGCTGCACCGGTACGGGGTAGTCGCCGGTGAAACAGGCGAGGCAAAAGAGTTCCCTGGGGAGCCCCACCGCTTCGATGAGCCCTTCCACGCTCATATAGCCAAGAGTATCAGCGCCGATGAACTGGGCAACTTCGGGGACCTCTTTGTAGGCGGCGATGAGTTCCCAGCTGCTTGCCATATCCACCCCAAGGAAGCAGGGGTGGCGAATTGGCGGGGCGCAGATACGCATGTGCACCTCCCTGACGCCAGCCCGCCTGAGTAAAGCGATCACCCGCGGCGTGGTAGTACCCCGGACGATGCTATCATCGACCAGGATCACACTCTTTCCCTCCAGTCTCTCTGGCATTGGATTGAACTTGAGTTTGACGCCAAGCTCCCTGATTCGCTGGTCGGGCTCGATGAAGGTTCGCCCCACATACCGATTCTTAAGCAGTCCCTCGGTAAAGGGGATGCCTGACTCCTGGGAGTAGCCAATGCCGGCGGTGGTCGCCGAGTCAGGGACGCCAATCACCAGGTCAGCAGCCACCGGATGCTCCCGGGCAAGGCCAGCCCCCATAGCTTCCCTCGCAGAATAGACACGGCGCCCGGCGATCATGCTGTCGGGTCGGGCGAAGTAGATATATTCAAAGATGCACAAACCACGCTTTGTGGTATTGCGCCTATCTTTGTAGCTTCGCATTCCTTTGCTGTTAATGATTACTATCTCGCCAGGCTCGACGTCACGTAGGAATTGGGCACCGATATGGTCTAGAGCGCAGCTCTCCGAAGCGAGTATCCAGCCACCATCGAGCCTGCCCAGGCAGAGGGGACGAACCCCTAGTGGATCGCGAACCCCGTAAAGGGCATCCTCGGTCAGGAGCACCAGGGAATAGGCTCCCACAAGCCTCCTCATCGCATGGCGGATCCGCTCGTTCCAAGTCTTTCTGGTAGAGGAGAGGATCAGGTAGGCGATTATCTCGGAGTCTGTGGTGGTGTTGAAGTTGTAGCCCTGATCCTCAAGCTGCTGGCGCAGCGCTTTGGCATTGACGATATTACCATTGTGTCCCAGGGCGAGCCTGCCTGCTGGGCCCTCAACTACAATAGGCTGTGCGTTACCGGCGCGGCTGGAGCCAGTAGTGGAATATCGGTTATGTCCGATGGCGATATCGCCACCGAGTTGACTCAATACATTTTCATCGAAGGCCTGGGCAACCAGGCCCATCTTGGTGTGAGTGTGAATACTATCCCCATCGGCAGTGGAGATGCCGGAACTCTCTTGGCCGCGGTGTTGGAGGGAATAGAGGCCGAAGAAGGTGAGCCTGGCCACATCCTCGCCCGGCGCATAAACCCCAAAAAGGGCACAGCATTCTCGCATGCGTCTTTTTGTTGCTCCCTCCATAATTTATTATATTCCTTTGCCTCAGGTGGGGTCAATCCTCAAATACGCGAAGTGCTCGGGTGGTAAGCCAGTCCAGAGCGCCGTCCATTGCCTGCTCCTCAACGCGAAGCCGATGCCCCGCCCCTTCTATGATCATGAGCTCCTTGGGTTCTCCTGCGCGCTCATATAGTGCCCGGGCGCTCGTCGGATCCACTACATCATCTTGAGACCCGTGGATAATCAGGAGCGGCCTCGGGGAAACTTTTTCGATCTGCTCCATGGGCTTCACCCTGTTGATACCATCCATCCAGTGAGCCACTGAGGGTGGGAAATCTTTGTCATTGATTAGGCCGATGCTGCGAAATTGCGCGATGGCTGATTCTGCGCTCTCGTGATCGGTGGCGAAGTTAAAGTGGACAGGACAAGCACAGGCGATGAGGGAAGAGACCCTGGGGTCATGGGAGGCAACATAGACGGAGACAGCGGCGCCGGCGCTAAAGCCCATCAGGGAGATTTTACCCCTCTCCACCTGGCTCATATTGTAAAGATAATCCAGCGCTGCCACCAAATCCCTGGTCCAGCCGGCAATATCGAAGTTGCCCTCACTAGCGCCTGTCCCTCTGAAGTTAAAGATGGCAGTTAAAAACCCGGCCCGGCAGAACCTCTCGGCGAGTGCAGGATAGCCCGGATCGCTGGGGTCCCGGGGGCCTCCCCGGGGAATGCCGTGGCACAGGCAGAGAGCAGGGGCTGGTTTGCTCTCCGGGATGCAGACCTCGCCCCTGAGCGTGATGCCCTCCAGTTCGACATGAAAGGTTCTCTTGCCCATAGCTACACTTTCAGCAGTACGAAGAACTCCCGATTTCCCGAGGCTCCCAGGATAGGTGAGGGGGTAAGACCGCTGAGCCTGAACCTTTTTTCGCACTCCCCCTGTTCCTCACCACCCCGTTCGATGGCCCAGGAGATAAACCGTCCAAGGACACGGGCGTGAAGCAAGGGGTCCTTAACTAGACCTCCCTTGCCCACCTGAGCCCGCCCCACCTCAAACTGAGGTTTCACCAGGCAGATCAACTTACCCCCCGGCTTCACCAATTTGGCCACATTGGGCACCACCTTCTCCAGGGAAATGAAGGATAGGTCTATGGTGACTAGGTCGACCGGTTCGGGCAATGAGAAGGGATAACGAGCGTTTACTCGTTCCATGACCACCACCCGGGGATCCACCCTCAATCGGTAGTCCAGTTGTCCATAGCCGACATCGACGGTATAAACCCTGCTTGCCCCCCGTTTCAGCAGACAATCGGTGAATCCCCCTGTTGCGGTGCCGACATCTAGGGCCACTAGTGATGCGACATCGATGTGGAACTGATCCAGGGCGTGGGCTAACTTTATGCCACCTCTGCTAACGAATGGGGGCTTTTGGCGCAGGCGGATGGGGACATCTGCCCTCACCTGGGTGGCTGGTTTAGCTACCACCCTTTCA
>JAGMCC010000220.1 GCA_023129355.1 Dehalococcoidia bacterium
GATACCAAGTGTCACCCATCTATCTGAACGAGATCAGATATTCGCCTTTACTGCTTAAGCTGCTACCTCTGGGATGTCATTTCCCGATGCAGAAATTGCTAAATATAGTCTCCAGAAGCTCCTCGCTCACCGTCTCGCCGGTGATCTCACCCAGGGCATTCAGGGCTGCGGTGAGGTCGATGGTAATGAAATCGTCAGGCATCTGGGCCGCGATGCTCGATAGGGCTTGCTCAAGGTGACCCTCCGCCCGCTCCAGACAAGCCTTGTGGCGGGGGTTGGAAACTAGCAGGGCGTCCGAAGTGGAGACCTTCCCCCCGAGGACGCAAGCCACCATCCTCTCCTCCAGCTTGTCAAGCCCTTCACCGGTCAGGGCTGATATGGAGACCGTGGCCCAGGCGAGATGATCGAAGAGGGCTCGCCGTGGCAGGTCGCACTTATTGGCGGCCACCAGCACCTCTTTTTCGCGAAGTTCTGAGAGAAGGGCGATGATCTCTCTATCGGAGCTTCTTAGATTGGTGCTGGCATCGAGCACCAGCAGGACGATATCCGCCTGCTCGATTGCTTTGCGGCTGCGCGCCACCCCCAGAGACTCAACCAGGCCCTTGCGCTGCACCATGCCTGCAGTATCGATAAGGACGAAGGGCACCCCCTTCAGGTTCACCACTTCCTCCACCGTATCCCTGGTAGTTCCTGGCACCGGGCTGACAATGGCACGGCTCTGTCTGAGCAGGCGGTTTAGCAGGCTTGATTTGCCCACATTGCGGCGTCCCACAATGGCGGTCATGACCCCTAGGCGATAGACGATCCCCTGATCGGCGCTTGAGATGAGCTCCACCAGCATTCTGCGTGCCCTCTCCAGGGGAGGGATTATCTCCTGCTCCGCCACCTCATCCTCGGGGAAATCGATCCTGGCGGTGAGGTAGGCAAGAACGCTCATTAGCTCAGCACGCACCGCCTTAAGGGACTGGGACAAGCCTCCCCCAAGACCTTGCACGGCAACCCTTAAGCTGGCCGCCGTCTTAGCGCGCACCACATCCACAACCGATTCCGCCTGAGCCAGGTCGATCCTGCCATTGAGGAAGGCCCTCAGGGTGAACTCACCCGGGTTCGCCAGCCGAGCGCCATGCCTGAGTACTAGCTCCAGGACGCGCTGCAGGGGTAAGGGGCCACCATGGCAGTTGATCTCCACGATGTCCTCTCTGGTATAGGTATGGGGCGCCGCCATATAGGAGACCAGGACCTCATCGACAACCTCCTTTGTGGCAGGGTCGATGATATGCCCATAGACCAGGCGGCGGTCTTGCAGGGGGTGGTGGAACACCTTTTGGGCAATTGCCAGGGCATCTGGCCCGCTCAGGCGCACGATCCCGATCCCGCCCTCACCAAGGGGGGTGGAGAGGGCAGCAATCGTGTCCTCGTACATAGCTTGGTAAGTATACATCCTGTGCCCCGGTCCATCAAGGGAATGTACTCGTCCAGAACATTGGTGACACTATCATTCGCTCATTGAACCCGTCATTGCGACGTACGAAGTGCCAAAGCAATCTAACATTTCCCGCCCACCCTCCCTGATATGTATTTCTGGGGGGCACCCCCAGACCCCTGCCAGAGGGGGGAACCCCCTCTGGACTCCCCTGTATAGTGTCTAACTATTTAAACCTACAGTATGGCGTGGATGTCTTCTCCTCTACACGCCTCCAAGGTTGTTTCACCGTAGAGTTCCTGGGATGATAAAAAGCGGAATCAACGATACAATATGTCACCTATCTATCTGAACGAGATCAGGGAAGTGCTTGCAAAAGCCACCCTTGATGGTAAGTCCCAATCATGATATCATGAGACGATATCACCATGCGATAATAGGAGTGGCTGCTGTGCTGAAGGATTTCTTTTTGGGCTTCGTAAAGATTCACATCCTATACCATGCTTCGAGGGAGTCGATCTACGGAGTCAAGATCTTGGAGGAACTGGGTCGGCATGGCTATCGGTTAAGCCCGGGGACCTTGTACCCTACGCTGCATCGCCTGACGGAGGAGGGCTATCTGGTGAGCAGCTCAAAGGTGGTCGGCGGG
>JAGMCC010000221.1 GCA_023129355.1 Dehalococcoidia bacterium
GATAAATGAAAGTGGTATATCAAAATAATGTGAGAAAAGCCTTCAATATCTTTTAAGCCTTCGGCATATTCCGGGAATACCTCGACCGTCCCCTCGATACCCTTAGCGCCTGCAGGCTGTATAGGTGTCCCTTTGGGTTCCTTGAATGGAGAACGGATAACCCCGATTGGTTTGTACTTTATCTCATCCATTTGAATAGTTGTCCTCACGTCACAGTTGTTGCAGAGATTTTGCAAAATCTTTTGCCTGGGGTGCCTTTTTCCCTTTGCCAGGCTCGATACTGTGCCCCTCCTCTCGCAGGCGCTCCGCCTGCGCTTCCGTGCCCCCGGGCAACTTTGGGTTCAGGCTGCCGTCTGCCTTAATCACCCTCCAATAGGGTGTTATATCCCTCTCACCTCTGCTCAAGTCCTCCTCTGCCGCCTCAGCCGCGATCCGAATAAAGATTCCCGCCGTCAACGGACAGGTGAAATCGGCATGAAAATCTGCTGCCAGTCGCCCCCTGATTTGCTCCACAGTGGCAAGCTTTCCTCTGGGAATGCAGCGAATTAAGCCATCGACATCGAGGGGCCGGGGGATGAGCATTCTCCCCCGCCCTCGCGGGTCATCAACCACCTCGGGCTCTCTCCCTACCTCCAGCTTTTCTCGCGCAGTTTTTCGTGCTTTACTCACGGTTCACATCTCCTCCAGCCGCACATTGCGATTGCTTGACGAGCACGGTGTATTCTGCCTCGAATTGTCTATTCCCCTTCGCTTTTCCCGGTGCCACCCCAAGCGCGCCCGGCACGCGGCCGCTCAGGCCGATGCTGGCGGTCGGCGGTTGGCCCAGGGACGCGCCTCCTCTAGCTGCGCGGCAAGGCGGAACAGGGTCGCTTCATCCCCGAAGCGCCCGATGAAGTGAGTACCCACCGGCAGACCGTCTGAGTTCCAGAAAAGGGGCACCGACATAGCGGGCTGCCCGGTAAAGTTGCAGAGCGGCGTGAATGGACAGAACACCACAGCACGGTCGAAGCCCTTCATTGGATTATCCGGCGGAGAGTCGAAGGTGCCCAGTGGCACTGGCGGCTCGGCCAGCGTCGGGGTGAGCCATACATCGTAGTCGATGAAGAAACGACCGATGTCACGGGCCACTCTCTGGAGCAACGTCACGGCGATGAGATAGGCCGGTGCGTTAACCTGGCGACCCTTTTCGCATAGGGCCCAGGTGAGCGGTTCGAACTGATCCGGGGTGGCGGTCGTGCCGGTTAGCAGTGCCCACCCATCTACTGCCATGGCGGCACCCGCCGCCCAAACGGTGATGAAAGGCTGAATCACCATCTCACCGACTATAGCGGGGGACGCCTCCACCACCTCGTGTCCAAGATCAGCACACAGCGCCGCTGCCTCGCGCACCGCGCTGACGCAGTCGGCATGCACCGCTCCACCAGTGAAGGCCTCGGTGTTAAAGGCAATGCGCAGCCGCCCGGGGTCGGCGCCCACCTCCTGCAGGAACGGGCGCGCCGGCGGTGGCGCCCAGTAGGGGTCGCCCACATCGGGGCCAGATGTCGCATCGAGCAGGGCAGCACTGTCCCGCACCGAGCGGGTGAGGGCGTGATCGATGGCAAGCCCACCGAGGACATCGCCGTAATCGGGGCCTACCGGGTTGCGCGCCCTGGTGGGCTTCAGCCCAAAGAGTCCGCAGCACGACGCCGGAATACGGATCGATCCGCCGCCATCGTTGCCATGCGCCGCGGGAACTAACCCGGCGGCCACCGCGGCGGCCGAGCCCCCGCTTGAGCCGCCCGTGGTCCGGCCCGTGTCCCAGGGATTACGGCTTGGTCCGAACAGACGCGGCTCGGTGGTCGGGATGAGGCCGAACTCAGGCAAGTTGGTCTTCCCCAGCATGATGAGTCCGGCGCGCTTCAGCCGTGCCACCAGTTCACTGTCGTGATCGGGCACGTAGTCGCGCAGGAAGGCAGACCCCGACGTCATCCGAACCCCGGCATAAGAGGCAAATATGTCCTTGAGCAGGTATGGCACGCCGGTAAAGGGTCC
>JAGMCC010000222.1 GCA_023129355.1 Dehalococcoidia bacterium
CATCTCACCCCGCGACTGCTTAAGCAGGAGCTATTAGATTTCAAGAGGGTCAAGGGCTACCTGCCCCCCATCGTCACGGTACACATGAGCCCCCACGTGGAGGGTGATATCAAGGAGGAGGTGGCGCAGGTGGCCAAAGAATTGGCGGCAAATATAACCCCGGGCTATGAGGGGATGAAGGTTATCATTTAGCGAACTGGTCGAAATAGGCGAGAAGGACGAAAAAGCCTGCGAGATATTAGCCAAGCGACAGAGCTGAAGCAGTGATATTTAATTTAGGGACGAAAAAGCGAAGTGAGAGCTAGATTTATTGTAGACACCAACGTAGGTAAGCTGGCGCGCTGGCTCAGGATGCTGGGCTATGACACCCTGTTTATCAATAACATCGATGATGAGGAGCTTATAGCCATCGGCTTAAAGGAAAAGAGGATGCTCCTCACCAAGGACACCCAGATCATGCTGCGGCGGGTGGTCACCAGCGGCAGGCTGAAGGCCCTGCTCATCGTGGATGACAACCCTAAGGCTCAATTGCGCCAGGTGGTGGCGGCCTTGAAGCTAGATCAAGAACGTAAATTCACCCGCTGCCTGGAGTGCAATGAGCTGCTGGTCACCAGAAGCAAGGACCAGGTTCAGGATAGTGTGCCTCCCTATGTCTTCAAGACACAATCCCAGTATTTCCAGTGCCCCACCTGCCACAGAATCTACTGGCGAGGCACCCACTGGCAGCGAATGAAGCAGGAAGTGGAGACGCTCATGGGGACGGAGGAATGAGGAGGGCAGCCTTCGTTTATGAGGAGGCCCAATCGAGGCACGTCCTCAGGAAGGACCATGTGTTCCAACCAAACCGTCTCCAGTTAACCTATGAACTTCTTCAATGTTATGGCGCCTTTGAGGATTCCCTTTTGGTGACACCTAAGATGGCTGAGGAGAGCGATCTCCTCTCCTTTCACACCGCGGATTATGTGGAGGCGGTGAAAAGCCTCAGCCAGGGAGAGGAGCGGGAGGATGCTGCCGCCTTTAATTTTAGTGCCGCGGGCGATAATCCCCCTTACGAGGGGATGTATGAGGTTTCCGCGATGGCAGTTGGGGCCTCTCTACTTGCTGCCGCGCTGGTGGCCCGCGGCGAGGTGGATGTGGCCTTCAATATCTCCGGGGGACTGCACCACGCCGCCCCAGGCTACGCCTCCGGCTTTTGTGTGTTCAATGATGCGGTCATCGCCATCCTCTCGCTGGTTAAGCAGGGGCTCAGGATAGCCTATGTAGACATCGATGCCCATCACGGTGATGGGGTGCAACACGCCTTCTACCAGAGCGATCGGGTGCTCACTATCTCCCTCCATGAGTGGGGGAGATACCTCTTCCCCGGCACAGGCGGGGTTGGCGAACTAGGCAGAGGTGCGGGCACGGGCTATTCGGTGAACCTCCCCCTCTCCCCCTATACCGACGACCAGACCTATCTCTGGGCCTTCAGAGATATCGTGCCCCCCCTGGTAGAGAGGTTCAAGCCCGACGTGCTGGTCACCCAGCTTGGCTGCGATACCCACTACCTCGACCCACTAACCCACTTCATGCTCACCACCGCGGGATATACCGAGGCAGTTAAGGAACTCAGAAGTCTCGCCCCTAAATGGGTCGCCCTGGGAGGCGGTGGCTACGAGATGGGGGTGGTCGCCAGAGCCTGGACGCTGGCCTATGGGGTGATGGCGGAACGCGATTGGCCCGATGAAATCCCCGCTGAATTTCAACAGCGCTATGGCCTGAAGAGGCTGAGGGATGAGGGCAAGCCCACCATCGGCAGCGCTTCTCGAGAAAGGGAACAGGCGCGCCACTTCGCCGAGCAGGGGGTAGCTGAGCTCAAGCGAACCATCTTCCCGCTTCACCGCCTTTGAACCTCCCTTGCGATCGCGGTCAATAGCCTGCAAGCTGAGATGGGCCTAGGGATTCTATTTTCGTGGGCACTGCAGGGCAAGAAACCAGAGGCGTGCCAAGCTCAAGGGAAAAATTCCGTTCAAACGGCGCCACATCGCTAA
>JAGMCC010000223.1 GCA_023129355.1 Dehalococcoidia bacterium
ATATCAGGGTATTTTCGTGGCAATGGAAGGTAAAACGGGCTAGTGGTGATGCATCACTGATCACCTGAACCAGTACATCGTCTTGACAAAGGAAAAGAAAAGGTAGTAAATTAGTATCATTAGCACTCTCGGATTGCGAGTGCTAATCAATGAGTAGCCATGTTATCGGAGCGGAAGGAGCATATTCTCAGGATTATCGTTGGTGAATATATATCGCTGGCGAGCCCGGTGGGTTCGGAGGCGATCGCCCGCCGGTTTGGGCTCGGGCTGAGCGCCGCCACGATCCGCAACGAGATGGCACGCCTTGAGGAGGATGGCTATATTATCCGGCCCCATATTTCAGGGGGAGGCATCCCTTCAGATAGGGGCTATCGATACTATGTGGAGTCTATGGTTCAGGAGGAGGTACCCTTGGAGGAGCAGCGGATGCTCTCCCATCTCTTCCACCAGGTGGAGCGGGAGCTGGCGGAGTGGAACCGTCTGGCTGCGGCCCTGCTGGCGCGCATGGTTCACAATGTAGCGATTGTTACCTCCCCTAAGGCGGCGGCGTCCCGGATTAAGCACCTGGAGCTAGTGGCGCTTCAGGAATCCCTCGCGCTGCTCATCCTACTCCTTCAACAGGCGAAGCTCAGGCAGCAGCTAATAGCCTTTGATGAGGTGATATCGCAGGGGGAGCTTGGCGCTATTTCCCGTAAACTAAGTGCCCTGTTCCAGGGTTTGACCAGGTCTCAGGTACTGGCCCGGAGTGTGGGGCTTTCCCCGGTTGAGGAGCAGGTTAAAAATGCTGTCGTGCAGATCATGGCGGGGGAGGATGAGCGGAGGTATGAGGAGCCCTACATCGAGGGGCTACGCCAGTTATTAACCCAGCCGGAGTTTGCCCACGCCCAGAATATGCTGTGCCTTATGGAAGTGCTGGAGAGCAAGGATATAGTCAGGGGCCTGCTCCCCGAGATGCTCGTTGAGGGTGGCGTCCGGGTGATTATTGGAGCGGAGAATCGTGAGGACGCAATGAAGGAGTGCAGTATGGTGGTCACCCAGTATGGCGTCCCAGGAGAGGTTAATGGGGTCCTTGGCGTGATTGGCCCCAGGCGGATGCCGTACGGCAGGGCGATCTCCTCGGTGCGCTACATGGGTTCACTAATGAGCGACCTCGTCGCTGAGTTATATACTGGGCCAGGGAGGCAATAGCCCGTGGCGGGCAAATAAACAGGGGTGTTACCATGGATGAGAGAGACCCTAGCGCTGAGGAAGTGCCCCCGGTGGTGGAGGAGGAGGCAGAGCGAAAAGGGGATGTGGCATCGTTGAAAAAGGCGCTCGCTGAGGAGCGGGCCAAAGCTGAGAGCTATCTGGCCAATTGGCAACGGGCCCAGGCGGACTTTGTAAATTTCAAGAGACGCACCGAGCAGGAGCGAAACGAGGTGGTCATGCTTGCCAGTGCCACACTTATGTTAAGCCTGCTTCCTGTGCTCGATGACCTGGAGCGGGCTCTGGAGAGCGTTTCGGAGAAGCTTAGTGGGTTCACCTGGGTCGATGGCATTGAGCTTATCTATCGCAAGCTTAAAGCGACCCTGGAGGGTCATGGGCTCAGTGAGATCAAGGCCCTTGGCGAGTCCTTCGACCCCAACTGTCATGAGGCGGCGCTCTATGCCGAGGGGGAGGAGGGGAAGGTTATCGGGGAGTTGCAGAAGGGCTATAGGCTTCATGACCGGGTGCTGCGCCCCGCCATGGTGAAGGTGGGCAAGGGGCAGGAAGAGAAGGACGAAACATCTCAGGAAGAAGTACAGGAGGAGAACAATGGGTAAAGTAATCGGCATCGACCTGGGAACGACAAATAGCTGTGCTGCGGTGATGGAAGCGGGGGAACCTGCGGTGATCCCCAGTGCGGAAGGGGGTCGCATCACCCCATCTATAGTGGCGGTAAGTAAGAGCGGGGAGCGGCTGACGGGGCAGGTCGCGAAGCGACAGTCAATCACTAACCCTGATAATACCATTTTCAGCATCAAGC
>JAGMCC010000224.1 GCA_023129355.1 Dehalococcoidia bacterium
GAGGCTATTATCGTAGCCAAGGGCCCGGGGAGCTTCAACGGCCTGCGTGTCGGGTTCGCTACGGCGAAGGGTTTTGCCTTTGGTATGGACATACCCCTGGTGAGCGTCGGAACACTAGAGGCGGAGGCCTTCCCCCACGCCGAGACAGGGCTACCGATTTGCTCGGTGCAGGACGCGGGACGGGGTGAGATCGCCACCGCCTTATATCAATTGCAAAATGGCGAGTGGCGCCAGCTCATCGAGGAGCATATCACTACTGTGGAGGAGCTCTGCGAAAGCATTAGCTCGAAAACTGTCTGCTGCGGACGTTTTTCGGAGAGGTCATATGATTTCGCCCGTCGTATCGAGGAGCTGATGGAGGAGAAGGCTGTAATCTTGGACAACACGTTCTGCCGCGCAGGATTCCTGGCCGAACTGGGGTACAGGAGGCTGGAACGGGGTGAGCGCGACGATGTCGCTACTGTTCAACCACTGTACCTGCGCCACCCTTCCATCACCAAACCGAAGAGGGGGAAGAGATGAGCATTTGGAAAGATATAGCATTACAGAATCCCAAAGACGTCCCTATGTGTTTTGCCTGCGGACGCGATAATACCATCGGGCTCAAGCTCGACTTCCATCAAGAGGGGGAGAGCGTTAAAGCGGAATTCATCCCAGGGGAGCAGTATCAAGGATGGCCTGGAGTCGTTCACGGCGGCCTTATATGCACAATGCTTGATGAAGTTATGGGATATGCTGCTGGTTACCAGGGCTTGTACGCTGTTACGGTCAAGATGGAGGTGCAATATAGAAAACCCGCCATGATCGGCCAGCGGCTACTTCTCAGCGCTATGGTAAAATCTGTAAACGGGCGCACTGTCAAGTGCGATGGCGAGATACGGTTGGAAGACGACACGCTCATCGCAGAGGCGTACTCTGAATTGCGTATAATTAGGACCGACTAGGATATTTCCACTATACAGCAACTCCACCTGCGCCGACCGGCGATCACCATATCGAATGCGAGGGAAATGACATGAAGGAATGGAACGGACCTCCACTGCGGGACGTAGACCTTGATAACTACACCATGTGCTTTGCCTGTGGCCGGGATAATCCTATCGGCTTAAAATTAAAGCTACAAAGGGACGGTGAGGCGGTGAGGACGGAGTTCACCCCTGAAGAACAGCATCAGGGCTGGCCCGGCGTAGTCCACGGCGGCATAATCACCGCCATTCTCGATGAAGCGATGTCCTATGTACCCCTCTTTCAAGGGTTAAACTGCGTTACGGCAAAAATGGAAATCAGGCTTCATAATGCGGCTCATGTAGGACAGCAGCTCTTCGTCAGTTCCCGTATAACGAGGAAAACGAGAAAGCTTATTGAGGCCAGGGCTGAGATGGTTTTAGAGGACAGCACACCAGTAGCGGAAGGTAAGTCAATAATGTATATTGTGGAGGAAGCCTAGTAGGCAGGGTACGACCATAAATATATTTTGCTTATTGGCTGAAATAAGGCATTACTCTTTTACAATATATATAGCCAATTGCGATAGCCCAGTTACGCTTATTAATCACAGAAGAATCAAGAGGATTTGAGATGACCTTTAGAAGACCGCTAATCATTCGTCCGCCGAGTGAATGGAAAAGTTATTTCCTTCCATTAACCAGTGGCTGTTCGAATAATACTTGTACCTTTTGCGGTTATTTCGGCTCAAAATTACTGATAAGAGAAATTGAGGAGATTAGAAAGGAAATCGATGCCCTGGCTGCATTGGTGAGTTACGGCTTAGACATCCCAGGTGTTCAGATTTCGCCACTCGATCAGTGGGATGGTAAAAGAGTATTCCTGCAGGATGGCGATGCTTTAGCCTACCCTTTTCCTAAGCTAAAAGAAACTCTTGAATACCTGAATGAAAAGTTACCTAACCTGGAAAGGATTGCTGCTTATGCTACTCCCCAAGATATTTTAAGAAGAGACGTGGATGAATTATCAATTTTAA
>JAGMCC010000225.1 GCA_023129355.1 Dehalococcoidia bacterium
ATGGGACTCGCCAGCTGGGTCTGCGTAAATGCGAGTGTACTTCATACTATAACAACCTCCTGCGTGATTAAAAGCTGGAAGATAGCACTTGTTAATACTGTGGATTATCATATCTGGGACTATCGACTCTGTAAAGACCTTCCCACAATTGGCACCAGTTCGGTCCGACTATTGGCCACTTGTTGCACATTATAGCGAATTGTTACCCCCCTTCCCACATGAGGCAGAGACCTTCTGAGGAGTCCCTCGCTTGGCCCATTGTTAGCGAAACTTCCCGTTCCGATCTTTCAATTACTTCACGAACCCCCAGGCAGAGCCATAGACGCCGCCCACCTAGCTACATTTTGTCTGTTGTGTTGCAGTCCTGAATATACCGGACAAATATAAAATTGACACGGAGCATCAGAGCTAGCTATAATTCAGCGTGATATCCAAAAGGAAAGGACGGGCAGCATGAGCGAGGTTGATATAAAAATCCTGGGCCTCTCGGCAACACCGATCAAGGGGGGCAATTGCGACACGCTGGTCAAAGAAAGCCTTAAGGGAGCCAGGGAACTGGAGGATGAAATCGGCGAAGTGAAGACCGAATTCATTACGCTGGCCGATAAAAAGATCGCTATGTGCCAAAATTGTCAGTGGTGTATCGAAAACAAGGCACCGTGTAAGGTTAAGGATGACGCTCAGAAGATATTCGATAAAATAATTGCAGCCGACGGCATTATCTTCGGCGCACCGACATGGGGGCTGACCCTATCGCCGCCGCTCACCGTCCTGTGGTCCAGGGTGAGATACTACGCTATCTTCACCCAGCTGCTGAATAACAAGGTTACCGGCTACCTGACCGTCGGCTTCTTCGGCCTGGGCTTCGATGCATGCCTGGACCAGATGGAGAACCTGATGAAGAGGATGATGCTCCCCGTGGCCAGGGGATGGGCTGTTTCCAGCACGATCTACTCCGGAGAGAGGCCGAGATACCTAAAGCACGGGGTGCGGGACGATAAACGGGGAATGCTCATGGCAAGGCAGGTGGGGATACGGGTAGCGGAGGTGACCAGGATGATCAAATATGCCACCGAGCACGGCATAGCACTGCCCGATGAATATAAGACCACCGTCTTCGGCGGGCACTGGGAGCGAGGGAAGAAAAAGGTATACATCAACGGTGTTTGGAGGGATAAGGAAAGTGGGGGATAAACCTCACCGTAAAGTAAGCGCCGCGGAAGCGATCGGAGTTATTCGTCCTGGCGATATGGTATTTATCGAGGGGACGTGTGGTGAGCCGCGCACACTGGTAGATGCCCTGGTTGAGGACAGAGAGAGGCTTAAGGGCACTCACCTGCTGGACAGCAGGGTTATCCCCGGCTCCCCGTATGCCGCACTCACCGATTTCTTCCATATCATCACCATGCATGTTAACCCCGACCTGAGGAGTGGGGTCGAGGATGGCACAATCGATTTCCTGCCGGTAAGCCTTACACAAACACCATCACTATTTACCACAACCGTGCCCCTTGACACAGCCCTGGTGCACATTTCGCCGCCGGATGAAAAGGGCTACTGCAGCTTTGGGGCTGTTCCCGGCTTCAACCGCGATGCGGCCTTAGCTGCACGCACCGCCATCGCACAGGTGAACGACCAGATGCCCTACACCTATGGCGATAGCCTCATACACGTGAGCGATCTCGACTATCTGGTAGAGGTATCACGCCCGGTCCAGACCTGGCCGGATCCGAAGATTGGGCCGGAGGAGGAGGCAGTGGCGGCAGTGGTAAGCGAGCGCATCGCCGACGGGGATACGCTCTGTATCGGCGTGGGCGCTATCCCGGAAGCCCTTGTCAGAATGTTGACAGATCGGCGCCATCTTGGCATCCACACCGGCATGATAAGCGATGGCGTGGTTGACCTCATGGAGGGCGGGGTAGTGACCAACGAGCGCAAGGCCATAG